>CALDFW010000068.1 GCA_937942165.1 uncultured bacterium
CTCCCAAGCGGCAAAGGGCAGCCACGCACCCGAGAGACCAACCAAAGCCCAGCTAGCTCCCGTTTCGGGAGTGCGCAAGCGCCAGCCGACAAACGTGCCCAGCGGAACGGCTACTTCCGGCAGACGAATGCCCTTTAGCTCATTGCCGTCTGCATCCACGGCGGGCACCAGCGTCGGATAGGATGCTCCTAACGCGGGCACAGGTCTATCGACAATCCCTCCGGCCCAGCCTTGGCCGAAGTCCAATCGGCGCACTACGCGCGGTGCGGTTGGCATGCCAAGAGCGGCAAGCGCTGGAAACGAAAATGCCGCTCCTTGCGGATCGACCAGCGTTCCATCAGCCAAGGTCGGATAACAGCTAGGAGGCGGTTCTCGCCCCTCGCGCACCCACGCATCTAACGCTAGCAGCAGCGCTCGATGCCCCAGCTTGAACTCGACGGGATTGCCGGGCAGGCGTTCTCGCCCTTGGGGTACTTCCTCTGCACCGTGCTGCGTGCTGGCAAAGTGGTATATGCGCGCAGCGCCGTGGATGGGCAGATCGCTCTCCCCCGCGACGTCTACGTGCGTGAGCGCAGCACCGCGGTTCCAATACTCGGTCGACGAATTGACGTGAAAAACCTTCGGCAAGACCCCGCGTTCGAGAGCGCGATCAAATAGGCCGCCCCGTTGGCCGGTGTACGCGTCTTGCTGTGATGCATCGGCGAAGGGAAATTCCTCCGTCGGATAGTATACGTCAAAATGAGCGCTGGCGTGACGCGATGGCTGGGCGAAACGGTGGTTAAAGGAACCACGGCCTGCGCCGGCCACGTTAATTTGCAGTCCATCAAAAACGCACGTGCCGTCTTCGCTCTCGTTAAACCCTTCATAGAGCAGCTGGCGCAGAAAACGCCCGCTCTGCGAAGAGCCAAAACCGTAAGCGCGATCAACGTGGAACGAATCGTCGCCCTTTACGTGGGCAACAAAGTCGCGCGTCACCGCCAGACCGATCCCCATAACCGTGGGCTGGCAGGCCGTATAGACGAGATTGTAGATAAGACCGGGCTCAAAACCCACGTCATACCGAACTCCCGGGCGACCATCCTCGAGCCGCGTAAACGACCACGCCTGGCGCGCGATCGGCTCGGGCGCATCGTAGGGACGGCTTCGCACGCTCATCTCTGCCCGTCCAGCGCAGCCAGCAGCCACTTCGTAGGGGCGGTGGTAACGCGAACCCAACGAGTGCACGGTGAGCGGTTCGTCCACTACGATCTCACAGCTGACGGGGCCTTTCGCTGCGACCGTTGGCGCATCAAGCGTCATCAGGTGCGGATTGTCGGGCGCATCGGGCGGCACGTCCGCTTGCCAAGCACAGGCAGCCACGGTGAAACCGCGCTCCATCAGCAGACCGTCGCCAAATTCGTCCGCCGTCTCAGGGCGGTTAGATCCGGTCGCTAAATTAAAGGTGCTCAGCGCACCTTTGCGACCGCGATTGACTACGTAGTGCAGCACGTTGCCGCTGCCCTTGCTCGGCTCCGCGGGCTTGAGCATCCAAAAGTCGGCGCGACACTCGACCAACCCTTGGACAGTGCGCGGTGCCCATTCTAAATCGACCACGGGCGCGTTCAACGGATGCTGTGGGTCGAAGGCAAAGTGGGCACTGCCCTCAATCTGTTCGTAGGCCCCCACCGCTCCCCACGCACGTCCGCTCAGCACGGGTCGGCGCTCGGACACGTCGAGGCGAACTAACATTCCCAGGATCTCATCGCTCGAACCAGCTCACGCCTTACTCCATCCCAGCTCCCCAAGGCGCTTGCTATTGAGCCCTTTGTTGAAGCGGGCACGCTCCAGATCCTCTCTGACCTCATCGCGCAGTTCCTCTGGACTATAGGGCACCCCAGCCCGCACGCAAAGCCGCGCTCGGATCTGTTGATTTCCCTCTTCCACGCGTCCGCGGACATCGCTGTATTGGAACGTGCCTTCTTCAATATCGAAGACCGCAATATCAGCTACGTTCCCCACGCGCAGGGTCCCAAGTTCGTCTTCGCGCCCGATGGCAAATGCCGCATTGGTCGTGCACTGACGCACGATGCTCTCTATGGGCACGCCGAGGTTGAGCAGCTTAGATGCGGTATGTGGCAGGCTCTCGACGGGCACGTCCCAGCTGTGGGCATGCAAATCAGTGCTGATCACGTCGGAGACAAAACCGCGTGCCAGCGCACCCGTTGCGACCCCATAGTCAAAGCTGCCCCCGCCGTGTCCCACGTCAAACAGGATACCGTCCTTCCGCGCCTGCTGCACTTCGGCTAGGATCGACGCATCCCGATCTAAGATGCCATCACCCGTGCCCTGATAGCAGTGCGTAACAATGTCGCGCGGACGCATTAGGGAAAGCACATCGGGCAGCGGGACGCCGCGACCAATGTGCACCATCACGGGCACTTCGGCCCATTCCGCCGCCTGCACGGCAAGGCGCAGTGGCTCTACCCCGTTATTGGCGACCTGTCCCTCTCCCTGTCGCACCTTGACACCGACGCAGTGTTCGGCAAAGTGTTCAATGACAAAGGCCGTGCGCTCGGCATCGGCATAGCGCATATCGGCCAACTCGGGCAACGGGCCATACGTAAGGCCGATTCCACACACGTGTACAAAGGACAGAAACCGCGTTCGGGCAGGCGCGACCACAAAGTCTAGATATCCCTGCAAATTTGCCCAGCCCGCGCTGCCGGCATCTACGGCCGTCGTCACCCCCGTAGACAGGTAGTGCGCGTCGGCGCGAATGCCCCACGTTGTGCTCCCTGGATAGAGATGCGCATGTATATCAATCCAGCCGGGCGTTAGCAGTTTACCCGTCAGATGTATTTCCCGACGTCCCGATCCCGCTAGATTTTCGGCCAGAGCAACAATGCGGCCGCCGGTTACTGCAACATCCGATAGGCCGTCTATATTTTGCGCTGGGTCAAGCACCCGCGCACCGCGCAGAACCAAGTCGTATTCCATGGGACCTTTTCTCGCTTCGCTTCCTATCTATCAACGCATGACGAGCCGGTTAAAGCAAATAAATTGACTCTCTGTAGGCAATCTCGTCTTACTTGACAGCAGATGGGGAGAGGGCATATTTAGCGCGCATATCGTCTATCCAAGGAGAGTACCCGTGGGTTCTAACATCCCTCCCAATACGGGCATCCGCATGCCCCAAGAGCCGCTGCGCCAGCTAGTGGCCGCGCTTTTTGAAAAAGCAGAAACTTCGGCGGCTGACGCCCAACTAATGGCTGACCTACTCGTGCTGACGGACCTGCGCGGCGTGCACAGCCACGGCACGCGTCAAACGCCCGGCTACGTCAACATGATGCGACAGGGGCGCGTCAACCCACAGCCGAACATAACGATCGTCAACGAAACGCCTACGACGCGCGTCTACGATGGCGACGGAGGCATGGGCCATTTCCCCTGTCACCAGGGAACGCTGTGGGCTATAGAGAAAGCCAAAGAGTACGGCACGGCTGCCATTACCACGCGCAACCATTTTCACTTTGGTGGAGCGGGCAAATACACGCGGATGGCGCTTGAGCAGGACTGCTTCGCCATCGCCGTTTCGTCACATCGATCGCCCATGAGCCCCGACGCGCTCATCAAGGGCGTCAACTGCACCTCACCGATCAGCGTGGCCTTTCCCTCCGGAGAGCAACCTCCTCTGGTCATCGACATGGGCGCCTCAATGCTGCCGTGGGACGAAGCTCTTTTTGAACGCATGCCCTTCGCGTTCTTTAAAGAGCTGGGAATTGGCGCAATGAACCGCGCCTTTGGCGGTATGCTAGCCGGCATCTATCTGCCACAGTTCATGGAGCCCCAGTCTAAGTGGGAATCCAACCAGGGCTCTTTTATCTCGATATTCGATGTGCAATGCTTTATGCCCGTCGATCAGTTCAAGAGCGAGATGGATCGCTTTATCGGCGAAGCGCGCGCCATGCGACCGTTTCCAGGCTTTGAACAAGCCGAACTCCCCGGTGGACTCGAATGGCGGCGCGAGCGCGATTACGCCCGTGACGGCATCCCCGTCTCAGCCGAACATCAGCAAAGCCTGCAGGACTTGGCCGACGAGCTACAGGTAGAAACACCTTTCGAACAGTACGAACACACTCGCTTCTAGGGAATCCACTATGCCCAGAGTACTGACCAGCGTCCACATCGAATTTAAGGGGCGCTCACCGGCGACCGAAATGATGGAGAACGCCGGATTTGAAGTCGTCATGCAACCACCCCTACCGGGTTGGCCCGATGACGAAACGCGGGAAAAACTCGTCGGCATCGACGGCTTGCTCGCCGGCTCCGAGAACCTAAACGCCGCTACGCTCGACCGGGCCGATTCGCTTAAGATCATTGCTCGCAACGGCGTTGGCTACGACAAAGTCGATCTAGACTACTGCACCGAACGAGGCATCGTCGTAACCTATACGCCAGGCGCTATGAGCGACGCGGTAGCCGACCAAGTCTTTGCCCTACTCTTAGGCATGACGCGCCAGCTAGTATCAGGCGATCAGACGGTTAAAGCGGCTGGGAAATACGATGTGCCAATCGGCGAAGACCTATCGGCCATGACGCTCGGATTGGTCGGCTGCGGGCGCATCGGCGCCGAGGTTGTTCGGCGCGCCCTCGGCTTCCGCATGCGCGTGCTGGTCCACGATCCGTGGGTAGACGATTCTGTAATACGTGATATGGGGGCCGAAGCGGTAGATCGAGAGACGCTGTTGGGAGCATCGGATGCAATCACGCTGCACACGCCGATGACGGAGCAGAACAAAGATATGGTGGACCGCTCTTTCCTCGCAGCCATGAAGACCGGCAGCTACCTAATCAATACGGCGCGCGGCGGCCTAGTCGACGAAACGGCCCTCATAGAGGCCCTGCAGAGTGGGCACCTTCAGGGCGCGGGACTCGACTGTCAGGCGACCGAACCACCAACCGGTACGTCGCTCGACCTCGTGCGACTGCCCCAAGTATTAGCACTGCCCCACACGGGGTCCAAGACAAACGCGGCGCGAGAACGCATGTCGATCTGGGCCGCCCAATCCATCGTAGACGTATTCCAGGGCCGCGTTCCTCGTTACGTAGTGAATACGGAAGTGTTGGAAAAGCTGGATCTGCAGATCGCTTAACGCACCGCGCCTAGGATCGGCTAGAAGCCGGCCGCGGCTCCATCGGCCCGTGCACGTCAAACGCATATCCCGAACCGCGCAGCTGCGTCTGCAGCAGGCGTTCTAATACGCGCAGGCGCAGTGCGTCTTCGACTGCGCGCATAGAGGGATCCCCCGCCAGATTAGCAGTCTCTTGCGGATCGTTGTGCACGTCAAAAAGCATGTAAACCTGCCCCTCGGCGTTTAGCACGACCTTCCACTGCTCATCTAACAGCATGACCTCTCCGTCGAGCTCGGAGATCGCTTCACTCCTATGTGCGGCGCTGGGATCGCTCAATACCGGACAGAGTGAGCGCGCAAACTGGGCGTAGTCTGCTTCGCCGCCGGCCAGTTCGACCAGCGTGGGACCGATGTCGAACCACTCTACAGGCGACGTGCACACCGCACCCTGCGCCATACCGGGCGCGCGGACCAGCAGCGGCACCCGCACGGCTCCATCGAGAAAATTGGATTTGTAGACCAACCCGGCGTCTCCATTCATCTCTCCGTGGTCGGATACAAAGACGATAATGGTATTGTCTAATTCGCCGCGTCCCTCAACGGCCTCTAAGATCTCACCAATCTGCGCATCGATCAGGCTCGTATTGCCCGCGTAGTTAGCGCGCATAGCACCAACGTCTCCGTCCGTTAGTCCCGCATCATGAGCCAACTTGTGATCGAGTTGGCCGGAAGGACGTCCCAGAACACTGGTCGGAACAGCCCGCGGCGAAGGCATGCACTGTGGGTCGTACATGCTCGCATAGGGTTCGGGCGCATCCCACGGCTCGTGAGGCCCACCAAAACTCACCCAGCAGCACCAGGGCTGGTTGAGATCGTAGTTCTCTATATACTGCTTGGCGCGTTGACCAACATAGACATCGGCGTAGTGCTCCATACCCAACGGCGAGGGACGAACGATGTGCGGTTTTTCACTAAAGCGCTCCTCGAAATCGGCCTTGTAGCGATCCCAAATACCCGCATCGCGCCACCAGGCAGTCATGTGGGAAAGAACGCGCATGCTGGCCCGCGGTCCGCCGATTTCATCGACGTCATCTAGGCCATAAGTCTTCATTAAGAACTCGCGATCGCGCAGATCTCCGCTGTGCGGATGCAGGTGCGTCTTGCCAAACAGGCTCGTTCTATACCCCGCGCTGCGCACGCGCTGCATCCAGGTCGGCTGGTCTCCGCTTAGCTGACTTGTCTGGTTGTTCCACACGCCCGTATTGTGCGGGTAAAGGCCCGTAGCCAAGCTCAGCCGCGCCGGAATGCACACCGGCGCATTGGTGACGCAGTTTTCAAAGCGCACTCCACCGGCTGCAATACCGTCCAAATGCGGCGTTTCCAACCAACCGCCGCTACAGCCAAGCGCATCCGCACGCTGTTGGTCGGTCATTAATAGCAGTATGTTGGGCTTAACCAAGACCTAATCCTCGCTCATTTCTGTATCGCCTGGCATAAAGAATTCGTAGCGTTCCGGCTCTGCGTACCCCTCCACTTCGCAGGGCGAAATGCCGGTGCTGCGCATAGCCGTCTGGACGATGCACTTGTTAAACGGGCTCACGCCCTCGGCATCGAGGTACGCTTCCACGGGCATCCACAAACACTCGGCGATTTCCTCTTCTTGAATCGTAATCTCTTTGCTCAGCGGACTCAGGCGACAAACAAAGTAGATGTCCGACTTCCCGTAGCGGTATCCGTGCCAGTGGCGAAAGCACACGAGCGCATCAAAGCGAGCACGCACGCCCGTCTCTTCCAGCACTTCGCGCACAACGCCCTCGGCCAAGTGCTCGCCTTCGTGTAGGGCGCCACCGGGCAGCTTGTAGCGGGGCGGGCCCGGCTGCTGACGCTGGTATTTCTCGCTGACGACCAGCAGCTCCTGATCTTCACTCAACACGACGCCGCCCGCGCCGATGTAGTGTGAAGCGTGCGCCGGTATAAAGGCCGCTTCTTCTAAGCGCAGCGTCATCATGACGTAGGTCTCACCGCTGTGGTGGTAGGTAAACCCCACCTCAGCCGCTACCGGAACGAGAGATGCGAGAGAGAGCGGTATCTCGACCCAGACTAAGCGATAGCCTTCACCGCGCCACGCGTCCAGCGAATGGCTCAACCGCGCGCGAAAAACCTCGGGGTCTTCTGGCAGCGAGTCGGTCTCTGTCAAAACGCCGCCAAAGGGGTTAGTAGTATAGGAAAGAAGTTCCATATATTTGTCTGTGCGTTCAGTTCGCGTGAAGTTGACGATTAACCAGCGCAGGCGATAGCAAAGTAAAGACGGCGCTCAGTGTCAAGCGACACCGCATGAAATCAGCCGAAGCAGGCAGACGTTACAGCCGTCTTGCTAGCAGCCGCGGTAGCGCGACCGATGGGAAAGGAACCAGGTAATACAATGAGCCCGCTGCGCCGTTTTGTTCTCGCGTTAGTGCTGCTGGTCTCACTGACCATAGTCGGCACGGTCGCCTATATGCAGATAGAGGATTGGCCGCTGCACGACGCGCTTTACATGGCCGTCATCACTAGCAGCACGGTGGGCTTCGGCGAAGTGCGCGATCTGTCTCCCCCAGGCGAGACGTTCACCATCCTGTATATCTTCTTAAGCGTGGTGCTGGTCGGATTTGCGGGCGCGAGTATCACGGCTTTCCTGGTACAAGGCGAGCTGCAAATAATGATGAAGGGACGTCGTATGCAACAGCATATAGACCAACTTAAAGACCATTACATCCTGTGTGGCTGTGGAGCAATCGGGCGGGAAATCGTGCAAGAATTTCACGCCGAAAACGTCCCCTACGTCGTCGTAGATTCCAGCGTAGAGCGGGCTGAGATCCCACGCGACTTCGACGTGCCCGTTGTAGAGGGCGATGCGACCAACGACGAGGTCCTACTACAGGCTGGCATAGAGCGAGCGAAAGGGTTGGTCAGCGCTCTACATGACGACCCACAAAACGTATTTGTCACCCTCACGGCGCGCCAGCTCAATCCGAATCTGCAAATTGTCGCGCGAGCGAGCGAAGAAGGCACGGAAAGCAAGCTACTCCGAGCAGGTGCAAACCGCGTGATATCGCCCTTTGAAATTGCGGGTCGACGCATGGCAGCAACCGTACTGAGGCCCAACGTAATCAACTTCTTAGACGTGATTTTTCGGCAAGATGGCATCGATATGCAGATCGAAGAGGTCTCCATACAAGGTGCCTCTGAGCTTGTCGGTAAAACGCTGCGCAGCAGCAACCTTGGACGCAAAACGCGCGCGGTGATCATCGCCATCACCGACCAGAGCGGAAAACCACGTGCTCAGATCGCTTCCGATGAATCGATAGCAGATCAGCAGATCAGTGAAGGCGATGTTCTCATAGCCATGGGAAACGACGAACAGATCCGCCAGCTGCACGCCGTAGCTGAAGGCGCCTAGAGCACGGCCTGCGATCCGTTCTCATCTGCTGTCCTCAGCGCGCGAACAGAGATCCGTTCGCAAAGCGTCACCTCGTATACCGAACCCGGATCCATTGCGAAATCGGGCAGTGCATCGAGTGAACGCTGCTGCCAGTGGAGCAGCGCCACGATGATCGGATCGCGATGCGACACAGCCGCAATCACCTCGTTCGGATGGCGACGCTGCACGTCCTCAACCCAATCCATAAAACGAGCCCGCATAGAAGCGGCTCCTTCCAGTTCGGGATGGGCCCCATCTTCGGTGATATAGGGCTTGGGCAGATCCTCAAACCGCCGACCTTGAAACGATCCAATGCTCGTCTCGATAATGCGCTCATCTGTCTGTATGGGCAGAGGCCATTGTTCAGCCAGCAGGGCCGCCGATTCCTGCGTGCGTTGCATGGGCGACGCATAGAGCACGGTGGGAGGCGCAGCGTGCAGCGCCTCGGCGGCAGCTGCGATTTGCCGGCGTCCGCGCTCGCTGAGACCAAAGCCGGGTAGACGACCGTAAATAATGCCCTGCGGATTGTATACTTCGCCGTGGCGGATCAAGTAGAGCGTTGTCAGTTTTCTCCCTCCCTATCTATTCTGTCCAGTGCAAAGATGCGCGGGTGTAGACCACCCGTTTCAACGACGCGTTCAGCCCGCATGCGAAAAAGCCCTGTCCTCTTTGCCGCACGAGAGAACAGACGGTACTTCCAAGCGATGAGCACTAAGCGACCGCCGGGCCGTAGTCGGTACCAACACTGCTGCAAAACGCGCGTATAAAAGCGGTCAAAGTTGAGATGTTGACCGAAGCGCATACCGTAGGGCGGATTGGTTACGATATAGTCGAAGCGCCGGTCTGGGAAAACTGCGTCCAGTTCGCGCGCATCGCCCTGACACAGCGCCATGCGCTCGGCGCATCCCAACGCGCTGGCATTTTCGCGCGCGCAGTCCACTACGTGTTGATCGATATCGCTGCCAAAGAGCGCTAGGTCTGGGAAAATTTCAGCCGCTTCAAAGAGAATCGTACCCGAACCGCAAAACGGATCGAGCAGTGTACCATCACTTTTTTCCCCAATGCGCGCAAAGTGAAGCAGGGCGTAGGCCACCGAAGCTTTGAGCGCAACGCGAGGCTGATATCGGCGCACAAACCGCTTGCTGAGCGATTTAAGCGTGCGCTGAAAGCTGACCAAGCACATACAACCAAACACGTCGACGCGTACTTCAACGTCCGGGTTTTCCAGATCGACAGCGGTGCCATAATGCCGCCACAGCGCCGCACCGGCCCGACGCTGAACGTCGACGCTGCCAAAGTCGTGTTCGCCGCTGCGCCGACTGGTCACGCGAAACGTCTTGGCCGTCTCCATGGCCACAATACCCAACGCTTCGACTTCTAACTCTATGTGCTGTAGGGCGCCCTGCGGCGGCAGAGAGAAGCGATGGAGCGGTTGGAAAACGTGGTGTATTGAACGCAGTTCCATGGCTACCTGGCACATCCGTTCAGCCTCTCCACCCTCGACCCAAACCTGGCCTCCAAAACCAAAGGGATTGAGTTCTACTGCGACGGGCGGCAGCCCCGCCGCGCGCAGCCGCTCTAATAGCTCTTCTCGCACCACGTCTTCCATGCCGGGATTGGTCGTGATAAAGAGCTGACTCGGGCATTCCCCTTGCGCGCTTGTCACCCGCGTAGTACCGTCCCTACTCGCCGAATTTACCATAGGCGACAAACATAGAACGTCTACCTCATAAAGGGCAAACCTCATGCGTATCGCCACCTGTAACATCCGCTGTTTCCCCGCTAACGACGGCCCCGATCACTGGGAATTGCGCAAAGAATACGCGCTCAATACCATCCGTGCGCTGCACGCCGACATTGTATGCTTTCAAGAGCTCTGGCTGCAGCAGTGTGCATACGCGCGGGACGCACTGCCCGAGTATGCCCACTTTGGCATTGCCGACGAGGCACACACCGACCGTCCGACCAACGCCATTTTCTACCGCCGCGACCGCTTTGAACTCATTTCTCCGGGAGGGTTTTGGCTCTCGGAAACGCCCCATATCAGCGGCTCGAGCTCGTGGGACAGCGCCTGCGTACGCTTGGCCAACTGGCTGCGCTTGAAAGATCGCCATTCGGGCTGCGAATTCCGCATCGTCAACACGCACCTCGACCACGTTAGCCAGCCGGCTCGCGTTAACGGAGCTCGTCTCATTTGCGAAGACGCGGCCGCCTACGACGACGATTACCCTCAGTTCCTGACCGGTGACATGAACTGCGACGTGCAGAACGAAGCCATCCAAACCTTTCTATCAGCCGGCTGGCAAGACACCTATTCAGCCCTGCACGGACCGGAAGACCCCGGACATACTTATCACGCCTTTAAGGGACCCGCATACGAGGGTGATATCGGCAAAATGGACTGGGTATTTAGCCGAGGCAGCGCACAGGTTGACGACGCGCAGATCATCGACGTGCACCGCGATGGACGCTACCCGAGCGACCACTACTTTATCACGGCTGACGTATCGTTGGAAACGCCCGCCTGATGCGCACGCTGCTCCAACGACGACTCATAGGCCAAACCGCGCCGCGGCAGCTGCAGGCTCTGCTAGCGGCGCACCTACCCGTCCTCGAGCAACCCACTTCTGCCGCCCGCTGGCGACGGCGTGCCGAACGCGTGCGC
The DNA here is from genome assembly GCA_937942165.1 of uncultured bacterium. Classification (GTDB taxonomy): domain Bacteria; phylum Latescibacterota; class UBA2968; order UBA8231; family UBA8231. The sequence goes on from CALDFW010000068.1 coordinate 11,237, forward strand.
CAACAGATGCTGACGCTATTTTTCCGCGGCCACGCCGACGGCCTGCTCGACGAAGCTCCGCGGGTCGAGTGGACGGATACGATCGAAACGGGCGCGGGCTATCGAATTCGCAAGCTCCGCTACGAGGGCTATCCGGGCATGTGGATACCCGCTCTGCTCTATGAACCGACGGGGCTGCGCGGTCGCATACCGGCCGTGCTCAACCCCAATGGCCACCACATGGGCGGCAAGGCGATGGACTACAAGCAGGCGCGGTGCATTAACCTAGCCAAGCGCGGCATGCTGGCGCTCAACAGCGAATTTATAGGCATGGGCGAGCTACGCGCCGATCTCGATCACAACCGCATCGGCGCGCTTGACCTGTGCGGCACGGCGGGCATAGGCGTGTTCTACTTAGTCATGAAGCGGGCGCTCGACGTGCTCTTGGCACACCCTCACGCCGACGGCGAGCGCGTGGCAATGACGGGGTTGTCGGGAGGCGGCTGGCAAACGGCCATTCTCTCAGCATTGGACGAGCGCGTGCGCGTCATCGTGCCCGTAGCCGGCTATTCAGCTCTGTGGCAGCGACGCACGTGCATGGAAGACGTTGGCGATTTAGAGCAGTGTCCTTCCGATATGGCCGCAATAGCCGACTACGACGTGCTGACGGGACTCTATGCACCTCGACCAGCGCTGCTGATTTACAACCGCCACGACGACTGCTGCTTCCAAACGCGCAGGGCGCGCACATCCGTATTCAAACCGGGCCGCAGCGTGTACTCGACGCTGGGGGCAGGCGACGCACTGGCGCTGTACGACAACGTCACCCCCGGAACGCACAACTACGACGCGGACAACCGCCGTCAGCTTTACGCTTTTCTCAACCAACATTTCCAGCTAGACGGCCCAGAAGACGACTTACCTTGGAGCGACGAGATCCGCAGTGAATCCGAGCTCAACGTCGGCCTGCCATCCGACAACGCGACGCTTTACACGCTTGCCCAAGACGCGCTGAGCAAAGTCCAGACGGCGAGGAAGAAGCGTCGATCTCCCGCCGCTGCGCGCAGGCGTCTGTCCACGCTGATCAGCGTAGCGAATTGGAAAGACCTTCGCGCAGATACAGTGGGCGCACGCAAAATGCGCAAAGCATACTCAGCCCAGCACTACGCGCTCCACCTCGACGACCAGTGGACGCTGCCCGTCGTCGAGATCGAGCCACCAAATCCGCAGGGCGCGGATTTGATCATCGCCGACGGAGGACGCAGCAGCTGTCAAACCGCGGTCGATTCAGCGCTCAGCGCCGGACGTCGCGCACTGGTAGCCGATATTTTTGGCACGGGAGAGATGGGCGTCCGCTGGCAGCACCAAATGCTCGTAGCCGCCACCGGACTGCGTCCGTTGGGTTTACAGGTCGGCCACCTCATCGCACTGGGCGAGTGGGCCGGCAAACGCCACGGCATCCCGCGCATTGTCGCACACGGCCGCACGGTCTCAGCGACGGCTCTTATCGCCTGCGCCCTGCGACCCCATCTAGCCGCCGGGCTGCAGACGCACGATCTACTCGACTCGCTGGCGCGCCTGATCCAATGGCCCGCCCCGTATAGCGCGACGCCCGGACTCTTCTGCTTTGGCCTCCTGGCAGAATTCGACATCGAAGATTTCATCGCGCTATCGACACCCATGCCAATCACTGATGCCAACGGCGGGCGCGGCCCCCTGCGCATCGCAGGCTAGGCACTCCACGCGCACAGGTGCGCACGGGCTGCATCCGAGTATATTCACCGGCATATAGAAAACACTGAGAACCCGTACGGCTCCTCTCCAAGGGGGTCGTTTTCCCTACGAGTTAAATAGAATGACCACTTTTACGTCTCCCATGGCCGCATCCACCTATGCACGAGGCAGGCTAACTGTAGGCATCACCGGCGTTGGAACCGTCGTCATCCTCTCAATCCTGGCTCTCATTATCGACGTCCCGGCACGCCTCTTTGGGGATCAGGGCGGAACGTTTCTCAAGGATATACCGCTCTTTGCTCTCTGGCTTGGCGGCGTCAGCCTAGTCTCGTTGCCCTTTGAGTGGCTCGGCGGCTTGGCCGTACCCGCAGCTCACAGGCGCGCTCATCCCAACGCCGACCAATGGGTCAGCTCGTGGCTGCGAGGGACTCTGCTATTGCTCTCTATTGGCAGCCTGTGCGGTGCCGCAATTGCACTGGGCGGCCGCAGCGGCGGGTTCGTAGGCGCCATCGGCGTGGCCGGGCTAACCGCCCTCGCCCTACTGGCCATACAGGGACCACTCGCTCTGCTGATCGGTGGATTGCAGACAGTACGCCCACCTCAAAACGCACTCACAGACGCCCTCAGCCAGCTGGGATTAGAGCGCCTGCCGCTGCAGTTTGTCGATGCCAAAGACGAGGGGTTTACCGGAAGCATCGTAGGTCTGCCCACGGCCGAGACGCACCTGCTGCCGGCCTCTTGGCTTGCCGATTTCACGCCCCAGGCGCTCGCATCGATCATAGCGCGCAGAGCCGCCGCCGTGGATTTCGGCCTGCGCGCACGCGGCCTGATGCTCGCCTTCGGATGGTTCGCCACGACGTTCGTTATCGCTTCTCAGATGCCGGGCGCGGGCGTCGATTCCGTCGCAGCGCTCTGCAGCACTTCTCTGTGGTTTACCTTGCTCACGTTCATAGGCCTGCTGGTCTTGCCCACACCCAGCCGCCGCGCAACGCTGGCCGCCGATGCTCACCTGATTCAGAAACATCCCGAGGTAGCAGGGACGTGGGCAGAGACGCTGCGCGCCTTGGACCGCAGACAGGACGACGAGCCCAGACGCACCGAGGGCGTCGAGCGCATCTTCCATCCCATCCCCAACGTCAGAGCACGCATTGATGCCGTCGGACGGACCGCAGCAACCGCCGCACCGTGGCACGCAGCGCGCACCGCCCTCTTTTTGGGGATCATAGGGCTCTGTCCGCTGCATCGCGTCGTCCACTGCAACGCGGGTCGACCCGAACTTTGGATCCTCCTACCGGCCGACGGCTAGCCGCACACCCGCACCGCCTTCACCGGCGACGTGCGCCGCCAAAGGCCGCGCACTGCAGGCGTGCGCACGAGCCACATTAGCGTATATTTAGCCCCATGAACAATCTGCGACAATATATCAATCTTCTGCGCAAAGAGCGGCAAATTGTCGAAATCAATGCGCCCGTATCTTCGGACCAAGAGCTAGCTGAGATTCACCGACGCGTCGTTGCCGCAGGCGGACCCGCCCTGCTCTTCAACAACGTCGAAGGCGCCGATTTTCCCTGCGCGACAAACCTGTTCGGAACGCCCCAACGCGTTGAAATGGCCTTCGGCATACGACCCGAGCGCTTTATAAAGCAGCTGGTCCAAATCGCCCAAGATTTACCAACGCTGTCGCCCGGCAAGCTTTGGGACCATCGCAGCATCGTTCCAGAAGCGCTGCGCGTCGGAATGAAAACCGTGCGCAGCGGTCCCGTTGCCGAGGTCGTGCAGCGCGAGCCCGACCTAACGCGCATTCCCATGCTCAAGACGTGGCCCGAAGACGGGGGGCACTTTGTCACTCTACCCTTGGTCTACACCCACCATCCCGACACCGGGCATCACAACCTCGGCATGTATCGCATTCAGCGGCACGATGCGCGCACGGTGGGCGTCCACTGGCAGATACAAAAAGGGGGCGGCTTTCACTATCACGTAGCCGAGCAGCGCGACCAGGCACTGCCCATGACGCTCTTTGTCGGCGGGCCTCCCGCGCTCATGCTATCGGCGATCGCCCCGCTGCCAGAGGACCTACCCGAGCTCGTCCTGGCCTCGCTTCTGCAGGGCGAACGGCTGCGCAGAATTGACCACGCCGAAGCCAAACTGCCGCTGGTTGCCGAAGCCGAATTTGCCATCTGTGGCTTGGTCCCCCCGCACGTGCGAAAGCCCGAGGGGCCCTTCGGCGACCACTACGGCTACTACTCGCTCCAACACGACTACCCCATTCTACAGGTCGACCGCGTCTTTCACCGCAAAGACGCTATTTTTCCCGCAACCGTCGTCGGCAAACCGCCTCAAGAAGACCTTTTCTTAGGTACATACATTCAGGAACTGATGGCGCCTTTAACCAAGCTGGTCATGCCGGCTATTCGCGCTATCTGGAGCTATGGCGAAACCGGCTACCACTCGCTTTCGGCCATCGCTGTGGCAGAGCGCTACCCGCGCGAAGCGATGAAATTCGCGTTTCGCATCTTGGGCGAAGACGGTGGGCAGCTCAACCTGACCAAGTTTCTCGTCGTCGTCGACGCGCCGTTTGACCTGGGCGATTTTCGGCGCGTGCTCGAGTACGCGCTGGAACGCACGCAGCTGCAAACCGACCTCTTTGTGATTGCCAATTTAGCGATGGACACGCTCGATTACACCGGACCTGAAATCAATAAAGGCAGCAAGGGCATCCTCATTGGCGTCGGCGATCCAGTCCGCTCTCTGCCGCGAGAATTCACCGGTCCCCTGCCGGGCGGGGCCCGAGATATAGGCGTATACTGCGGTGGATGTTTGGCCGTTCAGGGCCCGTCCTACACCGAGGATCCCGACTTCGCCCAACGGCTGGCTCAGGACCCGAGCCTGGCAGAATGGCCGCTGGTGTTTCTCGTCGACAGCGCGCGCGTAGTGGAAAAGAATATCACTTTTCTGTGGAGCACGTTTACGCGCTTCGAACCGGCGGCCGACATCTATGCAGCCGCTGTTGAACTGCATCGACATCATCCCTGTTATCAGCCTCCCATCGTATTCGATTGCCGCATGAAGCCGGGCTATCCCGGCGAAGTCATAGCCGATGAAGCAATCGTCAAAAGGGTCACACAGCGCTGGGACGAGTACTTTCCCGACGGAGGCGTTGAGGGCGAAGAAGACCCCATGGGATATGCAGGCTTCTCTCTAATGGACTAGGGCACTGACACCACGGTCGTGCACCTCTTGACTAAGGAGTGCGTATGGACGAGTCCCTCGCATTTGCCTCTATAGGCGAATTGGGCAACATGCTGCGCCGACGCGACGTCTCACCCGTCGAACTGACGGAGTTTTTCTTTGAGCGCATAGAGCAGTTTGACCCGACGATAAACGCCTATATATCGCTCTCTCACGAACGGGCGCGGGCCCAAGCGCAGGCTGCGGAATCGCTTATGGCGCGCGGACACTTCCTGGGCCCTCTGCACGGGATCCCCCTAGCGTTTAAAGACCTCATTGACGTGGAGGGCATGGGTACGACAGGAGGATCCATACTGCGTCGCGATCACGTAGCCGAAGTCGATGCCCACGTAGCCGGCCGCCTCTTTCGCGAAGGGGCCGTGCTGCTGGGAAAGACGCATATGGTCGAGTTTGCCTTTGGCGGTGCGGGTATCAACCACCACTATGGCACGCCGTGGAACCCTTGGGACGCCGCCGTATCGCGCCTGCCGGGCGGCTCCTCTTCTGGCTCAGGCGTTGCCGTTGCCGCAGGTTTAGCACCCGCAGCGCTCGGTTCTGACACGGGTGGCTCCGTGCGCATTCCCTCGTCATTTTGCGGCCTGGTTGGACTCAAACCCACTTTTGGCGCGATCTCTAACAGCGGCGTCCTTCCGCTTGACCCGACGCTAGATTGCATCGGCCCGCTCTGTCAGACAGTCGAAGACTGCGCCGTGCTTTTTCACGCTCTGTGTGGTCCCGATCCATCTGATCCCAACACGCTCGACGGCCCCATATTCTCTGGGATAGATGCGCTAGAAGGCGACGTAAAAGGGATGCGGCTGTGCTTTCCGCGCGAGTACTTTTGGAGCGAGGTAGACGAAGAGGTCGAGGCCGCCGTGCGCGCCACGGCCCAGGTATTTGCCGATCTCAACGTGCACGTCGACGAGATTTCACTCGAAGTGCTAGACGATTTGAGCGTCTGGCGTTCCGGCGCAAACGTCACAGCGGTAGAGAGCTACCTTTTCCACCAGCACGACCTGCGGGAAAACCTCGATCAGTTTGACGAAATCGTCTCGGCGCGCATGCTAGACGGGCGCGATATTTCCGCCGTCGACTTTCTCTCTCAGCTCCGCGCACGCGAGGCAATGCGCTCCAAGGCGCTCCAAACGCTGGAAGCGGTCGACTTTCTCATCACCCCCACTACGCCCTTTGCCGCCCCACCCGTTCACGAGGTAGACGTCGACGACGTCTACTTTCGCATAAACGGGCTCTGCCTGCGCAATACGAGCGCGGTAAACACGCTCGGACTCTGCGCGATAAGCTTGCCCTGTGGACTCACCCGAGACGGCTTACCCATCGGCTTGCAGTTGATCGGCAAGCCGGGGGATGAAGCCCGGTTGCTGCGCCTGGCGCGCGCCTACGAACAGGCTGCAGAGTGGAGCGATATGCACCCGGATATGACGCTCTTTGCCTAGCCATAAATTCTACTATTCAAGGCTTGCCAAATGCGGCCGACTATTCTATATTTTTCGCTTTACAAAGCGATGTACGCTCCCATCGTCTAGCGGTTAGGACCCAGGGTTTTCAACCCTGTAACCGGAGTTCGAGTCTCCGTGGGAGCGCCATATTTTGCTTTCGTCCGCGCCGCACGAGAGCAAAATGAAAGGGACACTCAAAGAGGGTGTCCCTTTTTTTATGCCCTCTAAGGGGGGTTGGCCATTGATCCCGTGCTGCTTTCTATCCATCGCTATTCGGGACGACATAATAGATGAGGCGCGCGAACGTATCTCCAACTATACAGGCATGGGCACAGATCAATGCAGCGCACGCTAGAAGAGCATTTCGCAGAGTACAAGCGCGACGGATTCACTGTCTTCCGCAACTACATGCCGCGCTCGCTCTTGGAAGAGGTACGCGCAGCGGTAGACGATGAGTTTGCACGACGATTTGCCGAACACCCCGACAGACCGCGCGCGACGATCGCCAACCTGATGGCCCATTCGACGCTCGCCCATCTGCTCAAACCACACCTGCTCAATTCCCACATGCTCGACTTTGCCGAGCGGGTCATGGGCCCCTTTGTACAGCTCGACAGCTTTGAAATAACCGGGTTCCCCAGCCGACCGGCCGACCAGTTTAATCGAGTAGCAGAGTGGCACCGCGATGCGTTTAATTACTCCGATATGTGGGCCAACCACCCGTCGAGCGCACACTTCAAGCCGCACCCCTACACCGCGCCCACGGCCTGTAACTGTCTCACCTACTTGCAGGATATGACGGCCGAGAGCGGCGCGCTCCGCGTCGTGCCGGGTTCGCACCTAGACTTCAGCCACATTCCGGCACAGGAGCGCGACCGGCCCCATCCGCGCGAAGTGCTCGTAGAGCTATCCGCAGGCGATATGGTTTTTACCCACAACGAACTGCTCCACGCCGGTTCCATCAACACTTCGGAGCAGACGCGCTATTTTATCAGCGCCTACGTTCAGCGCATCGGCCTGCCTCACCGCGACCGATTTGACGTACCGGTCGTAGAGGCGATTTGCCAAGAGGCCCGGCAGCGCAACGACCGCCGCACGCTGCGCCTGTTTGGATTCGATGCAAACTTCGCCGAGCGCGAACAGGCTGCGTGGAGGGCGATGATCGCCGAAGACCGCACCGCACTGCGCACACAATAACTCCATCGTCATTCTCACGAGTATGAAACCGCGCCGCCGGTCTGATGGAAGCAATACAGACCGGAGGAACCCAGCCCAATGAACAAAACACCAAAGTGCGTGATGGTAACGGGCCGTCCAGGGGCTGGGAAAACCACGCTGTCCAAAGAGCTTGCGCAGCGGCTATGGATACCGGTCGTAAGCCGCGATGAGATCAAAGAAGGCTACGTCAACACCTTTGGGGTCCAACACGACCAGCTCCCATCAGAGACCAATCGGGTTGTGTCGGACTTTTTCTTTGAGGTCGTAAACCAATACCTCACCAACAAAGTCTCCGTAATTATTGAGGCCGCATTTCAACATAGAGTTTGGGAACCAAAAATCCCCGACATAGCCAGCGTCAGCAGGCCGTTCTTGCTTGTGTGCGTCAATCGACGCAGAGTTGACAGCACGGCGACACCTAAAAAGAGGGCTAGATGACTCGAATCGCACATTCTATCACGGAGACAAACGCGTCGATATCTACAGGCAAACTGGCGTGATCTCACCTCCTGGAGACTACGTATCACCGGCGTTTGATATGCCTACTATGCGCGTTTCAACAGAAGGAGCATACGGCCCCAGCGTTGACGAAATTGTGAGGCAGATACATGCATCAGACGGCCTTTGAGGAGTGGGTCGGTTTCACGCCTTAATCTCAACCCTAATCCAATCGCATGCGCAATACGTTAAAAGAGATCGCTACATCGTTTTATACGTTTAGCAAGACGGGAATATTTACGCCTGCGATAAAAGATATTGCATCGCTATCGATGGATGACGCCTACCAATGCCAACGCATGTACCAAGCACTCCGCATCCAAGATGGAGACAAACCGTTTGGTTATAAAGTGGGGTGCACGAGCGCGGCTATAAGAAAGCAGTTCGGTTTTGACGAGCCGATCTACGGGCGGTTAATGACGCCTGGGCTATTTGAGGAGGGAGTCCCTCTTAGGACTGGTGATTATTACAGCCCTGCCATCGAGCCAGAGTTTGTGATTACGCTGGGCCACGATCTGAAAAACGCCGATGCCAGCGATGAGGAGCTGCTCGAGGCGATCGAACATGTGAGACCCGGGATAGAGCTGCATAACTATACGTACCACTATCTCCCGCCCAGCCGGCAGGAACTAATATGTTCAAACGGGATTCATGCCGGCCAGATTGTTGGTCGCAATACCGTTGCAGCGCGCAATGTGCATTGGCAGATGGAAGGCGTAGCCGTTTTTATCAACGACGAATTGGTGGCGTCCGGTGTCGCCGCTGACATCATGGAAGGCCCGCTCAATTCGCTGCGATTCCTCATCGGTCATCTACAGAAAAATGGTGAAGTGCTAAAGGCGGGAGAAATGGTCATACCAGGCTCGGCTACCGCGCTCATACCCGTAGAAGCCGGGGATAGAGTTACCTGTAGCTTTACCCATCTTGGTAGTGTTACCGCCTCCTTCAACTAAGAGTATGGGGTCGGATATACGTCATCGCCTCAATAGACAGAGACGCTAAAGGAAAAAACGGTGAAGCTGCTGCGCTTATTGCGTTGAAGCGTTATACGCACCATTATGGACTGAGCGTATAGATTACAAAAAATACCGCCGGTCGGCGTGACGTGGCACCTTGCTTCAC
>CALDFW010000069.1 GCA_937942165.1 uncultured bacterium
GGAAAACGTCGATCGCGAAGTTGCTCAAATCGCAGGTCCCCAACTGGTAGTGCCCGTCGACAATGCACGCTACTGTCTCAACGCGGCCAATGCGCGCTGGGGGAGCCTCTACGATGCGCTGTATGGAACAGACGTCGTTCCAGAAGCCGACGGGGCTACGCGCAGCGCTGAATACAACCCGGTCCGCGGTGAGCGCGTCGTGGGCTATGCCAATGCTTTTCTCGACCAGACGGCGCCTCTTGCTCAGGGATCCTATGACGGCGTACGTGGCCTGTCCTTGGGCAAACGGGAGGGCCAAACGGTATTAGAGATTGAGACAGATGCAGGGCATACGGAACTTAGCGATCCTGCACAGTGGGTGGGTTATAGAGAGGATAGCGGATCCCTTTCCTGCGTTCTGTTGAGAAACAATGGACTACACGTTGAGATCCACATTGATCGAGAGGATCCCGTCGGCAGGACCCACCCTGCCGGCATAAAAGACGTGGTCTTAGAAGCGGCTATCACCACCATACAGGACTGTGAAGATTCGGTAGCTGCGGTCGACGCGGCTGATAAGGTCCGCGTTTACAGAAATTGGTGCGGTTTGATGAAGGGTGATTTACAGGCGGAGTTTGATAAAGGCGGGGTTGGAGTGACGCGCCGACTCAGTTCAGATCGAGCCTACAGCGATCCCGAGGGCAGGCCTTTCACTCTGCCGGGTCGCAGCCTGCTACTCGTCCGCAACGTGGGTATTCACATGTATACCGATGCCGTATTGACCGAGGAGGGAGAATCCATACCGGAGGGTTTTTTGGACGCCTTGCTTACCGGGCTGGCTGCGCTGCACGATTTGCGGGGGGAGGGAGAGATAAAGAATAGTCGGACCGGTAGCGTGTACATAGTGAAACCAAAAATGCACGGACCGGCAGAGGTTGCGGCCACCGTCACGCTATTTGGCAAAGTGGAAGAAATCTTAGGAATGCCACATAATACGCTGAAGATTGGCATCATGGACGAGGAGCGGCGCACTACGGTCAATTTGACGCGGGCCATTGACGAGGCAAAGGAGCGCTTGATTTTTATCAATACGGGTTTCTTGGATAGGACAGGCGATGAGATCCACACCAGTATGGAAGCTGGCCCTATGCTGCCTAAGGGCTTGATAAAAGAACAGAAATGGCTGCTGGCGTACGAGGACTGGAACGTCGATACGGGTATTGGGACCGGACTGGTCGGACGCGGTCAAATAGGGAAGGGCATGTGGGCCATGCCCGATGCGATGAGCGATATGATGGAGAGTAAGGTCGCGCATCCACGGGCCGGGGCAAGCACGGCTTGGGTGCCTTCGCCAACGGCAGCCGTGCTCCATGCGATGCATTATCATCAGGTTTCCGTAGCCGACCGCCAGCGCGAGTTGGCCCAGAGGTCGCAGGCGGCTTTAGAGGATATCCTCACGCCTCCGTTGCTTGTCGACGCGTTGAGTGCAGAAGAGATCGAAAGAGAGTTGGACAACAATGCCCAGGGAATTCTCGGGTACGTTTCTCGCTGGGTTGGGCAGGGCATAGGGTGTTCAAAGGTCCCTGATATAAACGACGTGGGACTCATGGAGGACCGAGCGACGCTGCGTATTTCTAGTCAGCATATCGCTAATTGGTTGCGCCACGGCCTCGTCGACGAAGCGCAGATAAGGGCGACTTTCGCTCGCATGGCAGCGGTGGTTGACCGTCAAAATGCCGACGATCCCGAATACTGGCCGATGGCGGATAATCTTGAGGGTAGTCCAGCGTTCCAAGCTGCGCTCGATCTGGTTTTTGACGGACTTCGGGAGCCCAATGGATATACCGAACGCGTGCTTCATGCGCGCCGACGGCAGGTAAAAGCCCTGTAGCATGGCCCAAGAAATCGAGCGAAAGTTTCTCGTAGCGGATCCCTCTTTTTTAAAGCCGCTCACGGGGTCCCAAGTCAAGCAGGGCTATATACCGGGAAAGGAGCGGAGTGCTGCGCGCATACGGATTCGGGACAGCAGCGCCTTTTTAACGCTCAAGAGCGAGACCAGAGGAATTACGCGCAGCGAGTTCGAATATGAAATACCGTTGGCAGACGCAGAAGAAATGCTGGAAACGCTCTGCGCGCCGCCGCACATAGAGAAGACGCGCTACGTTGTGGAATGGAAGGAGCACACGTGGGAAGTCGACGTATTTCACGGGGGAAATGAAGGGCTAATCGTGGCGGAGATCGAGTTGGCTACCGCGGACCAAGCTTTTGAAAAACCGCCGTGGCTTGGGCGCGAAGTGTCTCAGGACGTCCGCTATTTTAATTCAAATCTCGCTCACTGCCCGTATGGGAACTGGCTTGACGAGGGGCCAGCCGGCGTCTGAGAGTGCGAGCTGGTCCACTTACTCAAACAGCATGCTAAGATCAAGTGCCGGCGCAGAATGGGTCAGGGATCCGATCGAAATAAGATCTACGCCGGTGTGCGCTGCCGTGACAACGGTTTCCACCGTATAGCCCCCCGTCGCTTCTATGACGATAGATGGGCTCTTTGCCCGTATATACTCTACCGACTGGAGCAGCAGTTCATCGCTCATATTATCCAACATGATCCGATCTGGGTCCAATGCCGTCAAACTCATTACTTCTTGTATCGTCTCTGCCTCGACAAAGATAGGCGGGTCGATTCCGCGCTGAGCGGCCGCAGTCCGCACGCGTCGCACGGCTTCTGCAACGCCTCCACAGGCCGCCGCGTGATTTTCTTTGATTAAGACGGCATCGTAAAGACCGATCCGATGATTTACGCCGCCCCCTTGTATAACGGCCCACTTTTGTAGGTGCCGCCAGCCGGGGGTCGTTTTGCGCGTATCGGTTATGCGCGCGGAGGTCTCGGCTATCGCATCCACAAACCGTCGAGTTTGAGTGGCCACTCCGGATAGACGCTGTAAAAAGTTGAGCGCCGTGCGTTCTCCGCACAGCAGCGCTCTGGCCGGGCCCTTAATGCGCATAACGACGTGACCGGCTTCTACGCGCTGACCGTCTCTAACGGCCGATGAACACTCAATCTGTGAGTCGAGTCGTGTAAATGCGACCTGAGCTAGCTCTAGGCCAGCGATGACGCCTTCTGTGCGAGCAACGATATGGGCTTGCGCTGGCGTATCCCGTTCGAGCGTCCACGATGATGTTATGTCGTTCTGAAGGTCAACTTCGCCCCCGAGATCTTCGCTGAGCGCATGCTCGACGAGACCTGTATACTGGGTGAAATCTATGCTGTGATACTGATGGGTATGATTCATGCCAATGGTCTCACGGCACGAGGCCGTTTCTGGTATGAGAATGGTCGAAAAACCTTTGTATGGATCGTGCGCACGAGAACATGCTAAGGGAGCAACGTGCCGTCAATTAGATGAGCTAATAGGCTTGGATTATATCCCCACCGAGTGCCTCTGTTCGGGGTAGACAAGCTCCGAGTGCGGGTCTATTATTCAAATAAGACAGGGCTATTATGCTTCCACCGTAGGCAAGGTGGTGTAAGAACTTTCCGGAATTGAGAAATGGCTTCGACTGTAGTAGATCATAAGACGATGTATGGGTGGGCTGAAATAGAACCTGCTGGCCGCGTAACGGCGGGGAGTACGACTTCCTTTACCTTGACCTATCACGTGGGCCGCTACGGTATAGACGATGGAGGTACGCTCAAGGTTTGCGTGCGCTTTGCCTCGGATTGGGGGTACCCTCAATTTGAGGATCCCGAGGGGCTAAACTATGCGACGGTTGAGGCAAGCGGCCGGGGCAAGATTCGGTATCGCTTTGACCTGAAGGGGTATATAAGGCCCTATCAGAAGTGTATAGTAGTCGACGTAGATCAGTGGGCGCTGGCAGAAGGAGACGTGATTCGCATCGTATTCGGCGACCAGTCCCAGGGATCACCGGGGACCGTGGTGCAGACGTTTCGCGAATATCAATTCCAGTACAAAGTTGCGGTCGACTGCTTTGGCACGGGGCAGTTCGTCGAGTTAGAGAAGCATCCCCAGCTGGAAATAGTGCCTGATCGGGCGGCTAAATTGGTGCTGGTTGCACCTACTCAGGTTGTCGTAGGTGAACCCTTGGCCATAGGCGTTAAACTCGAAGACCAATGGGGCAATCCTGCCGAGAGCACACGTGGAGAAGTCCGCATAGAGGCTGAAGAGGCGCTGAAGGGGTTGCCGGAACGCTGCGTTTTTACGGCTGACGACAGAGGCGTTTACCGGGTAGAAGGTGCACGGGTTACGGCACCAGGCGTATACCGCATTCGGGCTAAAATGGGCGATATAGAAGCCGAAAGTAACCCGATTGAATGCTTGGATGTCTTGCCTGACCTGCGCCCTTTCTGGGGAGATCTGCACGGTCAGAGCGGAGAGACGGTTGGGACAAATACGGTAGAAGACTACTTCCGTTTTGCCCGCGACGTAGCGCTGTTGGATTTTACGGGACACCAGGGGAATGACTTTCAGATTACGGCGGAGACGTGGGCTGAAATAGGTCGATGTGCACGCACGTTTTATGAGGCCGGCCGATTTGTGTGTTTTCCTGGCTATGAGTGGTCCGCCAATACGCCGGCAGGGGGTGATCGCAACGTGTACTATCTGAACGACGGCGAAGACATTTTTCGCACCAGTCACTGGCAGGTAGCCGATCGCGCCGATCAGGATACGGATCGCTATCCGGTGCAGTCTCTATTTGACGAACTGCGCCATCGCGATGCGCTTGTCGTGCCTCATATAGGGGGTAGGCCTGCAAGCCTGGCATTTCACGATCCGGATTTAGAGCCCGTTATTGAGATTTATTCGGCATGGGGGCAATTCGAGTGGCTGCTACGCGAGGCGATCGAACGCGGTTATAAGGTGGGATTTGTCGCTGGCAGCGATGATCATAAGGGGCGTCCCGGCGCTAGCTACCCAGGTTCGTCTTCTTTCGGCGTATATGGCGGATTGACCTGCGTGCTGGCGCATACATTGACGCGCGAGGGCATTTGGGAAGCGATTAAGGCGCGTCGCTGTTACGCGACAAGTGGACAGCGCATTGCCTTGAACGTGCAGGCTGACGGACACCCAATGGGTTCTGAGTTTTCCGTCTCGGGGTCACCTCGTATTCAAGTTGCAGCAGAGGGGACAGCCGACATCGAGGAAATATGCATCGTGCGGGGGCTTGAAACCGTTTATACGTTTCCGGAGGAGATGCCTCGAGATCAAAGAAGAATACGCGTAAAGTGGAGTGGTGCACTTATACGGGGGCGCGCGCGTATTGCGCGCTGGGACGGTAAACTGCGGGTCGAAGGGGCGCACATCCGAGCCGTCGAGGCCTTTGCCTTTGACAGTGCGGCTGAGTATATAGCCTCTTGGGATGCGAACCATGTCGCATGGAAATCGGTCACTTCGGGAGATGAAGATGGGCTTGTTCTCGAGCTCGATAGAGAACCTGGGGCTCGGTTGTACTTCGACTCTGAGCAAACGACGTTCTCCGTACCTCTGGATCAAATTGGTGAGGGCGTTCATTGCGTAGAAGTGGGCGGTGAAGAACTGCGCGTTGAAGTTGAATTTCTGCCGCTGGGTCTGGCTGCCAAGCGAGCCGAATTTGAGTGGTCCGACGGCAATGCTCTACCGGGATGTCAGCCCTATTATGTGCGCTTGACTCAGGTAGACGGCGCCCGGGCTTGGAGCAGCCCTTTTTACATTCATTGCGAAGGGTAAATCAATGCGAACGCTGGTACACGTTACGCACGAAGCGGTGCAACAAGCTGGGGGAATAGGCACGGTTTTACGCGGATTGATAACGGCCTCAGCCTACGGTGAACAGGTGCAGCGCACGCTCCTTATTGGACCGCTAGGAAGCGCGGAATCGGATCCACTGGGTGCCGATGGAGTAGTTCTATACGATGCGCGTTCTGGGATACAAACCGCAGACCTCACCGCTTTGTTTGGTCCTATCGAAACCCAGTATGGCACGCGCTTAGTCTATGGTCGTCGCCAAATGCGCTTTGAGGAC
>CALDFW010000070.1 GCA_937942165.1 uncultured bacterium
TCACGCTCGATGGCGTCGGGCGGTGCTGCCGGCCTACGCGCAGTGGATGGGGTTTGGCGATCATTCGGAGCGCTGGCGCAGCGCATGGCTGCGCGGCGCAGATCTGGCCGATCTGATTGGCCGCGAAACCGCAACCGATGAATTTGTGGGTTATGCAGAGGCCTTGCGCAGTGAAGCGGAGGATATGACGACGCCGGAAGAGCGCCTAATGCCGGGCGTTTCGTCCGAACTGCTAACCGCGCCCGATCTGAGGGTGGCCAGGCGCGATGGCACGGGGCAAGCGCCGTCCATGCTGAGCGTCTTTGCCGACGTGGGCTGGGCCGCGATTCGCACCGATCCCGAAGTCCGACATCGGGACGTCGCCTTTATTTTTCGCTCTTCGCCCTTTGGCTCGATCAGCCATTCTCACGCCAACAACAACGACTTTATACTGCACGTTGCCGGCGAAGTTATGGCCATGCCTAGCGGCTATTATGCCGGGTATGGATCGGACCATCACGCCCACTGGGTGTGGCACACGAAATCGCATAACTGCCTAACCCTGTCCGATGCGCCCCAGATAATGCGCTCGCCCGAATCAGTTGGTGCCATCGAGCATGCCCACGAGGATGAGGCGCTCATCTATTTTCGGGGCACTGCCGATGCCAGCTACGCCGACCGAGCCGATCGCTGTCGTCGGCACGTGCTCTTTGCCAAAGAGCAGCGATATCTCGTGCTAGTAGACGAGTTTGTTGCCAAACGAGGTATGGCCTCTGCTCTGCAGTGGAATATCCATTCGTGGGGTGCGTTCGAAACGGATGGGGAACGCGCATTTTGGACCGAGCGTGGAAACAGCACTTTATATGGACATATGATGCACAACAGGGCGGGGTTTTTCTCTCTGACCGAAGGGTGGGATCCGCCGCCAATGCGGGGTAAAGACAGCGCACAGTGGCTCCAGCAGTATCACCTGCGCTTCACGCCCAATGGCATCGAAGTGCCCAAACGCAACTTAGGCGTCGTGCTGTGCTGGGATCACGCCGGCTGGTCGAAACCGGCCGTGGAGACCCATTTGCACGGAGACACGGAGGTGGCGCAGGTCGGCGATGACCTCGTGTTGGTTAACGGAGGGACCGGCATTTCATACCGGGAGCACGTATCCGACGCCGTTGTGTGGATGTCGATAGGTGGGCGGAAATACGCAGTCCGTGACGAGGGGCTCATTCGCCAACCCTAGTGCGTATCTCCACCAAGCGTGAGACGTTACGGAGCCATTTCCTGACCGTCCCACTCAAAGCATCTACCCGTGTGCTCCGGCGTGAGTCGATCCAGCATGCGGATGGACTGCTCTGCGGCAAATGCTGGCGTGAAGAGCTTGTCGGTGGGCAGGCTCTTTTTGAACGGTTCAGATAGATAGCTGTCGACCGTTCCGGGGTGCAGGCCGACGATCACGGCCTGCTTGTTGCGCCTTCCCACTTCGATGGCCGCGTTTTTAATCAGCATATTGAGCGCGATTTTAGAGGCGCGATAGGCGTACCAGCCGCCTATTTCGTTGTCGGAAATGCTCCCGGCATGGGCTGAGAGGGCGACAAAAACCGAGCGCTGATCTCTGTTCAGCTGGGGTAAGAAGTGTTTGGCCACCAGCGCTGGAACGACGGCGTTGACCGCAAAAAGGTGTTGGAGCTTGTCGGCCGAGAGATCTCTGAGCGACTTTTCTGGCTTTATCTCTTCGGTGTGTAAAATACCCGTCGCAACGACCACCATATCAATGGCTGCTTCGGCTGCAGCTTGAGATGCTGCTGCTGCGATGGATGCCTCGTCGGCGTAGTCGATGAGATGATGGACTACGGGCGGCGCTGCCTGTGCAGCCGGCGTGCGGGAGTAGGCGTGCACAGTCGCATCGGGGTGGAGAGCGGCTAGGTGCTGCGTGAAGGCGCCGCCAATGGCGCCGGAACTGCCGATGATCACAATGTTTTTTCCCATAGGAGATCCTTTTTCTAAATGATTTCTTTAAGACTGTTGGCCAGAGCGCGACCGCTCTTGAAGGCGGCCTCGACGCGCCCCTGCACAAGCCAGTCTCCGCACAGGCCTACGCGCTGGTCGGCGTGCAGAAAATGAGTGGCGCCCGTCTGTCTGCCTATATTGGCATAGCGCCAGCCGTGAACCGCCTTATGCTGCGCTGAATGCACGTCGTAGCCAATAACTTCGCTGGTTTGGTCACAGAGGTAGTCCGTCACCCAGTCTCGGTCGTCCTCGATATGCGCGTCTGCCCATAGGTTGGTAGAGTGCACGAGCAGAGAGCAGGCTTCGGGCCGTCCGGGTTTGGAGCTGTTTAGAGAGATCCAACTGATGTCCCTTTCGCGCACGAGTGCCGCATCGAACTCTATCGGCAGCGCGTCTCTAAAGCCGAGCATAAGGGAGAAACATCCGCGCATCTGTACTGAGCCAAGCGCCGCACGGAAAGGCAGCGTAGGAGGCAGTAGATCAAAGGCTTGCTGTGCGGGCAGAGTCGAAAGGACCCAATCGCAGGGCGCCAGCGTTTCTCCGCGTTCGTCCTGTAAATGCCATTGGTCATGCGACCACTGCATAGAAGTGATGCGCGTTTCAAAACGGATGTCGAGGTCGGCGCCCAGATATTTACCCACCGCATTCATACTCGGTGCACCCACGTAGTGAGGGGGCGCTTCCCCCCACTGTTTAGAGTTTACCAGAGTGCTGCCTTCAATTTCCGCAAAACGCGCGTCCCACCGTTGGACCGTTCCGTCCTGTATCATGGGATCGATAAAGTCCATAAACGCCTTGGAGCGCGCCTTAAAAAACTGGGCACCGTGATCAAAGGAAAAGGGTTCGGCGCGTCGAGTCGCCAGCCGACCACCGACGCCGCGCGATTTTTCGTATAGGGTAACGCTCGCGTGCTCTTTCAAATCGTGTGCGGCAGTCAGACCTGCTAGCCCGGCGCCGATAATGGCTATTTTTGTCATATGAGGGGCGTTCGCATGGGAACGATTAGCGTGTTAATAGTAGCGTGACGGAGTCTGGAGCCTATGGGGCTGACGCCGTATAGTGCGCCGCTGTGCCCGTAGTCTAAGCGCGCACAGCCCATTTGCACCGTCGACACCGAGATCCTTATTTAGCTGTGGAGTGCCGGCGGGTAGCGCATATGCACTCCGAACCTTCTCGCCCCACGAACTTACTCGAAACGGACGCAGATGCTATGATCAGTCGCTCAAAGAATCCGCTCTTACTGCTATGAGATGCACTTGCCGACGGATCGCAGAGAGCATGAAAGGAACACTATGAAGGGAGTATACCCCGGAGACGGAGAGCTCGACTCGTTTCTCGGAGCGCCGGATCTAAGCGTGCAGGACCTTTTTGGAGAGGAGCGATTCCCCAACGTTGTCGTCGCACCGGATGGGACGGTGGTTGCAACCTGGGGCGCCAAGCACCTGGTAGCGCGGCGGAGCGAAGACGGTGGGAGCACTTGGGACCGGCAGACGTCCGTGGGAGAGGGTATTCACGCCGGTGGCACAACGGTCGACGAAACGACGGGAGAGATTTTCTTTTGGGGGCATCCCGAGCATCCTCCTAAGGGAGGCGTCGCCGCGCCGCGCACCCTGTATGTTAGCCCAGATACGGGACGCACCTGGCAAGAGCGCACGGCCGACTATGCGTTAGATCGGGACGGGTATTTGCCCGCGCTTCACTTTGCCGAGCACGGCATATCGCTACGCGCGGCGCCCCACGCCGGCCGACTGCTGCGTCCGGCGCGCGTTTACAGCATACGCAATGGCTATAATCTGGCCATATACAGCGACGATAGGGGACAAACCTGGCACGTGAGTGATCCGCTTCCGGTGGACGGTACCGGTGAGGGATGCGTGGTCGAACTGTCGGATGGACGCATTCTCTACAGTTCGCGCCAGCATCACTTTACTGACGACGCATCAATGCGCTGGGAACGCCTATACGCCATCAGCCACGACGGGGGGGTATCTTGGAGAGAGGTTGCGCACAGCGTGGCGCTACCCGACGGGCCGCGCTATCGCGGCGATGAGGGACGCGGGGCCAACTTCAACGGCCACTTTGGCATGGCGGCTGGATTGGTGCGTCTGCCCATTCGAGAGAGAGACGTGCTCGTCTATAGCAACGCCGACGAAGCCGGACATGAGCGCGTGCGCATGACGGCATGGGCAAGCTTTGATGGCGGGCATTCTTGGCCGGTTAAACGCCTAGTTGACGGAGGACCAAGCGCGTACTCTTCGCTCGACGCAGGGCGATCTGGCACGCCGAGCGAGGGATGGATTTACTTGCAGTATGAAGTGCGCAGCGGTGGGGGACGTCTGGCGCGGTTCAACCTGTCTTGGCTGGCCAAGGGGGAGCAAACTGGAGACGGATCTATACCCGACTGGGCGCTAGTATGAGCAACGGATAACGGGGAGAGTTACCATGGATATACGCGATGTTGGAACGCGGCGTGAACTGTTTGTCGATCACTATTTGGTGGATCGAATAGAGGGTCAAGCGGCGCTGAGAATGCACCCTCCTAAGCGGGAGGAAGTCGTCTTTCAGGTCGAGGGCGCGATGGAAAATGCCTGCAGCGGCGTGTATAACGTGCTGGTCGAGTCTGAGGGAACGTACCTGCTCTATTACAGAGGACACTATCCGATCGCCAATACGGAGGGCGATGCTTCGCAGCAGCAGACGGCCCACGTGGCGATCAGCAGGGACGGCAGGCATTTTGAACGCCCTGAGCTAGGTCTGTTCAACTTTGACGATGAGGGGCGCAACAACGCCGTTTGGCGCGGCATCCAAGCGCATAATTTGGTGGTTTTTCGCGACAAGAATCCCGACTGTGCCGAAGATGCTCGATTTAAGGCCGTTGGCGGCACCGGGGAAAACAACCTGTATGCGCTGTACTCGCCGGACGGATTCCGCTGGAGACTGGCCCGAGAAGAGCCGCTGGACGTGCCCGGCAAATTCGACAGTGCGAACTTGGCCTTTTGGGACGAAGTGCTGGGCGCGTATCGCCTGTTTAGTCGCTTTTCTGAAGAAGGGCGTGGTCGAGCCATTCAGAGCAGCACTTCGGAGGATTTTATCCACTGGAGTAAGCCGGTGCCGCATATCTATGACGAGGATGCACCGGTCGAGCAGTTCTACACCAATGCGACAACGCCTGTTCCCGGAGCAGAGCACATACTGCTGTCCTTTCCCATGCGCTACGTGGCCGAGCGGACTACGCCGCTGGCCGATACGAGCGAGATGGACTATCCCGGCACCGGAAATCCGGGAATGGCGGGGATGACCGACGCCGTTATGATGTCTAGTCGCGACGGAGTGCACTGGAATCGTCCCTTTCCCGAAGCGTGGCTGCGCGCCGGTCTCGACGAGCGGAACTGGACGCATCGCAATACCTGTCCGGCCATTGGCATCCTGCCCCTGAGCGAGACTGAGTGGTCGATGTACGTCAGCGAACACTACGGCTGGTCCGACAACCGCCTGCGTCGTTTGAGCGTTAGGCCGTGGGGTTTTGCCAGCATCGGTGCCGGTCATGGGGGAGGAACGGTAGATACCTGTGCGATGCGATTTGCAGCGCCGCAGCTGCGCCTCAACTTCTCTACGTCCGCCGTGGGTTCGGTGCGCGTAGAGATTGGAGACGAAGAGGGGCGCGCTCTGCCGGGTTTTGCGTTGGATGATATGGACCCGCTCTACGGTGATCAGCTTGATGCACCAATCTCTTGGAAGGGCGGCGGTGATCTGAGCGCGCTCATAGGTACGCCCGTGCGCCTGCGCTTCGAACTGCGCGATGCCGACGTATTTGCCCTGCGCTTTGCTGCGCCAGATGCCGGAGGGCAAAGCCAATGAGCGACCAGGTGCTATACCGAGAGACCCATCGTCCACAGTTCCATTTCTCTGCACAGAAGAACTGGATTAACGATCCGAATGGGCTGGTTTACTACGAGGGCGAGTACCACCTCTTTTTTCAGCATAATCCAGAGAGCGTGGTTTGGAACAATATGACGTGGGGCCACGCCGTGAGCGCGGACTTGGTTCACTGGAAGCAGCTGGAACATGCGCTCTTGCCGGACGAACTGGGCACCATTTTTTCCGGATCGGCCGTTGTGGATTGGCACAATACGTCTGGCTTACAGGAGGGGGACGAGCCGCCGCTGGTCGCCCTCTATACGTCAGCCGGTGCACACGCTCCCGATCCGGTGCCCTTTACGCAAAGTCTGGCCTACAGTAACGATCGCGGCCGCACGTGGACCAAATACGCTGACAATCCGGTGCTCGGACATATTGAAGGAGCTAACCGCGATCCCAAAATAGTCTGGCACGACGCCACCGATCAGTGGCTGATGGCGCTCTATCTGGACGGTTCGCGCTACGTGCTGTACGGTTCGCCCAACCTGCTCCAGTGGAATCATCTGTGCGATCTGGATTTGCCCGGCGTCAGCGAATGCCCCGATCTTTTTGAGCTGCCGGTCGACGGTAATCCGGCCGACACGCGCTGGGTGTATTGGGGCGCCAGTGGGGGCTATTTGCTCGGTCATTTCGAAGGAGCCGTATACGTGCCCGAAACAGAAGTTCTACACGCTGAACAGGGGCACAATGGCTACGCCGCGCAGACTTGGAGTGATGTGCCGACCGACGACGGACGTCGCCTGCAAATTTCGTGGATGCGCGGAGGCAAGTATCCCGCTATGCCTTTTAATCAGCAGATGAGCTTTCCCGTAGAGCTAACGCTGCGCAGCACGCCCAAGGGTATTCGCCTCTGTCGCACGCCCGTACGCGAAATCGAACTGTTGCACGGTAAGGCGTATTATGAGGCAGAGGTTGCGTTGACGCCGGATGCGCCTTTCGCGCCCGACGTGGGAGAATTATTAGACCTGCGCTTCGATCTGCTGCCCGAGGACGCTGAGGTCTTTACGGTGCGTATCCGCGGTATAGACCTGCGCTATGAAGCGGCGAAACGCCGCCTTTCGTTCCTCGATGCCAGCGCAGAAATAGAAATTTGCGAGGGGCGTATTCCGCTACACATTCTAGTTGATCGCACGTCTCTTGAGCTCTTTGCCCACGACGGGGAGATCTCCATGTCGTGCTGCTTCCTGCCCGAAGCAGCAGAGCACGTGCTCTCGTTCCACGCCCACGGCGGTAGCGCACGACTGGATGACCTGCGCGTGCACGAACTAGATTCAGCCTGGTCCTAGCGAACGAGACGAGTCGACGTACTATTGCCTGAAAAACCAGAGGGAGTTGAAAACGATATTGGCGTCTAATTCAGGGGGGCTGCGAATGCGGATAGCGGGGTACATTGTTGCGACTGTTGCTTTGCTATGTGGCTGCGGTCCGCCTCAGGCGGAAGATGTGCTGTTGGACTACAGCGAGCGCGTGCATAATGCGTTGGAGTTGGATGCTCCTTCTGACTATCAACACAGCCTTCCGACCTATCCGCGTCGTCGCGATCTGCGCCTTGAGCAGAGCGATCTGCGCATTGGGCTGCTCGACTTCGCGTCGCTGGATCGCTGTGGCTTAGAAAAGCTGGTTGCCGAGCGCAACAGCGCACTTGGGAAGGTGATGCCCGCCAGCCAGCAGCTCCTTTACGAACATCGCTTGCTCAGTCTGGCCCGCGACTGTGCGGACACGCTGCGCGCTCGCGCAGATCCAGACGTCGATTTACTAAAGACCTTAGACGAGGTCGTAGCGACTAAGGAGGAGGATCTGCCGCATTTCTATTGGAATGCGATCTTTGCCAGTCCCGAAATGGCAGACCACCTGTCTCTAGCTGTATCCCTGCTTCCCGTGGAGGCTACAATCAGCGCGCACGATCAACTCGAGGCGCTGTACTATCTGAGAGATGTGCGCGCGGGGTTGGGGCATTCGAGCACCGAGTTTACTTCGAAAATCCTGGAAGATCACTTTTTCACGCTCAACAATGGCCACTACGGCGGTCGACTGCTGCTGTCGATGGACGAGCTAGCCCATCACCTGCAGCGCGTAGCCGACGCGCTGGACGAGCGTCAGCTTGCGCGGCCACCCTGTCCACAGGGACTTCCGACGCCGCGAGCCGAGGTCTTGAACACCATTTTTCTGAAGTTTTACCTGGGGACCGTGCAGCCCTATATGGCGCGCGTGCATCAAGAAGGCAATGCTTGGATAGGGGCAATGGATGAGTTGATGGCCAAGCAGGATACCGTGCCCGCAGCGTTTCTTCCCTATAGACAACGCGTGCTCTCTCCGGACGATCCCAACGGGCCCTGGCAGCGTTTGTCGAGTGCCATAGACGACCATACGCGCGCTTGGCAGACGCTGTTTTCGTCCTGTGGAATGCAGCCTACTGGCGCGGCTGAATAGAGACACGTCCTCGCCCTTCTTTGGGCGATTGTCGCTGTCACGAGGCCCGCATTGGCGCGCTGCATATCGTCCGATATATTGTTCTCTCAGTTTGGCAAACTCAACAAAGGATATTCATCCACATGTCGTTTAAATTTGTATTTCTCTGCGCAGAAAACGAACAGACGCGAGCCTATGCCGAAGGCATGTGCGGCGTCGTGCCTGGTTTAGAGATTGTGTTTGCCGCTGAGCGAAGCGCGCAGCTAGCGGCTCTGCCCGGAGCACAGGCGTGCTTCGGAACGCTGGATTCCGAGCTCTTAGCGGCCGCTGATGAACTCGGTTGGCTGGCCGCGCCCGCAGCCGGACCGCCCAAGGGCTATTACTTTGACGAGTTGATTGCCAGCGACGTCGAGGTGACCAATTTTCGCGGCATCTTCAACGATCATATATCGGCCCACGTCATGGCGTTTGTACTGTGCTTTGCGCGCGGAATGCACGCCTATTTTCGCGACCAGTATGACGGCCAGTGGCGCAAGGGCGGTGAAATGCGTCCGGCTACGCACTTAGCCGAGTCGACGGCGCTGATTATTGGCGTGGGAGGAATCGGCGGCGCAACGGCTGTGCACTGTCATCACTTCGGGATGCGCGTGATCGGAGTTGATCCGCGCGTGGATGAGGCGCCGGAGGGCGTGGACGTATTGCATCGTCCCGATGCGCTAAGACGCTTGCTGCCTCAGGCCGACTTTGTCATCCTGACCGCGCCGCAGACGCCTTCGACCGAAGGAATGTTCACCTCCAGCCTGTTTGGTCAGATGAAGCCGTCTGCTTTCTTTATCAATATCGGGCGAGGTTCTAACGTCGCCTTGTCCGATCTCGACGCCGTCTTGCGCGAGGGGACGATCGCAGGGGCTGCGCTCGACGTGTTTGAGACGGAACCTCTGCCAGCTGAGCATCCGCTGTGGACGGCGCCCAACTTTCTCATGACGCCACACACGGCGGCAGCGGGTCCCTATTTGAACCAGCGCCGTTTGGATTTAATGGTGGACAATAGTCGACGATTTGCACGGGGCGAACCGCTGGTCAACGTGGTGGATAAAGAAAACTGGTTTTGAGAGCGCCTACAGAGGCGAGGAAATCCTCAGCTCAGCCATTCGTCGCGGTGTGCTTCTACAAATGCGTCGTCGTTTAGATGCGGATAGGCCGCATACACGCGATCGATCTCGGCGGACTGACCCGGCGATAGAACTTCTTCCTTTTCCAAGCACCAAATACCCTCTAGTAGTCCCTGCCGACGCAGGACTTCATGGATGCCGGCAATGCATCCAGCGAAGCCGTTGGCCGCGTCAAAAAAGGCGGCATTGCTATCGGTTACTTCGACTGCGCGCGTTAACACGTCTTGCGTTAACGGTGTGTCATGTGCGCGGATGGACTGACACTGTTGGAGCAGCTGGACGGCCTTTTGAGTCCAGACGGCCCAATGGCCTAGCAGGCCGCCGGCAAAGTGCAGTTCCACGCCTTCGAATACGTGCCGCGTCAGCAAATCCAACACGATATTGTCGTCGTTGCCCGTGTAGAGCGCGATCTCTTGGGCCCGTCCTGAAGCGGCTAACGCGCGGAGCACGTCAATGGTCTGATAGCGGTTAAACGGGGCTATCTTTATGGCTATGACTTGCTCAATTTCACAGAAACGCCGCCAGAATTCGTAGCCGAGGAGTCGGCCTCCAACGGAGGGCTGTAAATAAAAGCCTACGACCGGAGCCGCGTCTGCCACCGCTTGGCAATGGGCGATGAGCGCGTCATCATCGGCGTCGTGCAGAGCGGCTAGGCTGAGCAGGACGGCGTGATAGCCGAGGTCCATGGCCAATTCCGCCTCCGCAACTGCTTGGGCGGTTGGACCAATGGCGCCCGCGATGCGAACGCAGTCGGGACCTCCCCGTTCGTCCATGACTTCTGCGGCTAGCTCCAGAACGGGGCGGAAGAGCCCTACGGCCGGATCGCGTATGGCAAATTGCGTGGTGTGCACGCCGACGGCCAAGCCGCCTGCGCCCGATGCCAGGTAGTAGCGTGCCATGGCGCGCTGCCTTCGTTCGTCGAGCGTGCGGTTTGCCGTTAGGGCGAGAGGGTGGGCAGGTATGACTCGACCATCGCCCAGGGCACGGCGGATATGTTCTGGTAGAGGGTTCATAGCAGCGATCCTACGACCAAGAGGTATGCGCTCGCTTTGACCTCTTCGCTCACGCTCCATTCTTTCACTTCTCCGCCAACCTTATCGATGACTTTGTCGGCCATCTCGTGGAACGGCGGGCGACCGGGATCGGCGATTACGACCTGTTGTACGCCCGCGGAGATCGATTTTTTAACGAGTTTATAAATGGGGTCGACCATTTCGTCCCAGAAGCAAATGTCGGCTCCCAGCAGTAGTTGGGTTTCTTTCAAGTCTTTTTTCTTGAGCTGCTCAAACGTCGCTTCTCGCGTCTTTATCTTTACTCCATTGATTTTGGCGTGCAGATCCAAATAGGGGAAGACTGCCGGATCCGCATCGAGTCCCAAGACCTTTGCTCCGTAGTTTTTGGCGCAGAAGATACCCGTTGGGCCCCAGCCGCATCCCGCCTCCAGCACGCGCGTGCCCTTGGGCAATCCCTGTTGTTGAATGAAATCCATAATGCACCAGCTGGAATTCCACACTTTGTTGCCGTGAATATTGGGTTCGTACTGGCTCTTTAACTTCCGAACGCGCGCGTCGGCAGATTTGAGTACTGTGATGCCGTAGGCATGGCGTTCCGTGCTCTTTTGCTTTTTCTTTTTTCCCATGCTTCTCGCGTAATTTTCTCTGTTGTGCCGAGTATCCACCGGACTGCGTGGCGTTTAGTCATCGTGGTATGTGGACTGCAACAATGTAAGAGAATTGCGCCAATGCTTCAATTCACGTAAAGGATGTCCGTGGGGCTTTTTACTTCTGTGCTTTACCGCTGGCGCGCGCCCGGCGGTTATCGCGAATTTCTCTCAATTGCGATGCCGCTTATTCTTAGCACTGCCAGCTGGAGCATACAGCATTTTGTAGACCGCGTATTTCTTACCTGGCATTCTACCGAGGCGCTGGCCGCAGCGCTGCCGGCTGGGATCGCGAACTTCACGTTTATAAGTCTCTTTATGGGCACCGCGCAGTATGCCAATACATTTGTCGCCCAGTATACGGGTGCCCACCGGCCAGAGCGCGTCGGGCCGGCCGTTTGGCAGGGCACGTATTTGGCATTGCTAAGCGGCGTGTTGGCGCTCATTCCCGCCTATTTTTCCACGGGGCTATTTGATCTAATCGGTCACGACTCAAGTATTCGTGCCCAAGAGGCTACCTACTTCCGCATTCTCTGCTACGGAACCGGGCCACAGGTGCTCGCCACCGCTACGTCGTGCTTTTTTAGCGGGCGCGGAGAAACGTGGATCGTACTGGCAGTCAACGTCGTCGCAATTGCCGTCAATATCGCTCTGGATTATGCGCTGATCTTTGGCCACTGGGGGTTTCCCGCACTCGGCATTGCCGGAGCGGCTTGGGCGACTAATATCGGTCTTCTTATATCGGCCCTCGCCTTTACGGTGCTCTTTTTGCGCAAGCGCTATCGGAGTGAATTTGCCACGCTGCGGGGATGGCGCCCCGACGCTGCGCTCCTGCGCCGTTTGCTGCGCTACGGCGTGCCCAACGGCGTCAACTTTATGCTCGATATCATGGCCTTTACGCTTTTTCTGCTCATCGTTGGACGCCTCGGAGCTCACGAACTTGCGGCGACCAACTTGGCTTTCAATATCAACAGTCTGGCCTTTATGCCGCTGATTGGCTGCGGCATTGCCGTATCGACTATGGTCGGTCAGCGTTTGGGGCGCGATGCGCCAGAAGAGGCCGAGTACTGCACGTGGACAGGAGTGCACTTTGCCCTCCTGTATATGGGATGTATGTCGCTTGGCTACCTGCTTATTCCCGACGTATTTCTATCTCCTTTCGGTATGCGAGCCGAAGGAGAGGACTTTCTCGCTGCGCGCGATCTGGCGCGCGATCTGCTGCGGGTTGTTGCGATCTACTGCGTATTTGATGCGTTTTACATGATTTTTACAGCTGCGCTCAAGGGTGCGGGGGACACGCGGTTTGTCATGTGGCTATCCGTCGCTATGGGCTGGACGATTATGGTCGTGCCTGCGTTTGTTTCGCTAACCTACTTTGATGCGAATATATTTGTGCTGTGGAGCTTTATTTGTATCTACATAATGCTTATGGGAATCCTATTTTATCTCCGCTTTCGCGGGGGGCGGTGGAAGCACATGCGGGTTATTGAGGAGAAGATGGAGGCGCTGTAGTTGGTGCTTGCACTTTGTCTTGACAAGAGGGCGGTTAATTGCGAATCTGCAGCACGGTTGAAACGAGCGTAGCCTAACTGCAAAAGTGGGGTTAGATCGAAACGGAGCAGAGTATACGATGAGTCAGCATTACTGGGGTATCGATTTGGGGGGCACTAAAATTGAAGGCGTTGTTCTCTCTTCTACGGAAGAGCCGACGCCGCTGCTGCGCCTGCGCGTACCTACGGAAGCAGATCGGGGATACGAGCATGTGATCGGTCAGTTTCGCACGCTGATTGATAGAATGGAAAGTGAAGTGGGGGCACGGCCTGATCGGGTCGGAATATGCACGCCTGGAGTGATCGATCCGCACACGCAGAGATTGAAAAACTGCAATGCGACTAGCCTAAACGGTCAGCCCTTAGCCAGTGACTTGCAGAGCGCCTTGCAGATGCAGGTCGTCACTTCAAACGATGCCAACTGCTTTGCACTGGCCGAAGCGCGGCTGGGCGCAGCACGCGGCGCCGAGTCCGTATTTGGCGTCATTCTTGGATCGGGCGTGGGCGGTGGGATTGTCGTAGGGAACCACGCTCTATATGGAGGACAGGGCATTGCCGGCGAATGGGGCCATAATCTACTCGCTGCGGACGGGCCAGACTGTTATTGCGGTCGGACGGGATGCGTCGAAACGATCCTGGCTGGTCCTTTTTTGGAACGGCATTATGCCGCGCTCTCAGGCCAGCAGCGGTCGCTGGCAGAAGTAGCGGAGCGGGCTGAGGGTGGCCAAGATCCCCATGCTACAGCGACCATTGATCGCCTCATCACGTATTTTGGCATGGCCATTGCCGCCGTCATCAATATCGTGGATCCTCACGTCGTCGTTTTGGGCGGAGGCGTGAGTAACGTCGATGCGCTATACACGCGCGGCGTTGAAGAGGTTGAGCAGTTCGTTTTTAACCATCGCTTAGATACGCGCATCGTGCGCCATGAGTTGGGCGATAGTGCGGGCGTCTTTGGCGCGGCGATGCTCGTGGCTTAGCGCTGGCTTTTCCAAGCTTCATACTCGGCCAAAGTGGCCTCGTCTGGTGGGTATGTTCCCACGATGCTCGCGCCGGCACTGATCTTTTCGAGCAGGAAAGCCTCCTTGAGTTCCATCTCAGCTGCCGCTTCGGCAACCTCAGCGGCTAGATGTGCAGGGACGACGACTACGCCCTCCTCGTCTCCAACGATAATATCACCTGGGAAAACGGCCACTTCACCGCAGGAAACAGCGACCTGAATTTCGCTGGGATGATGGATGGTCTTGTTGGTATGGGCATTCATGGCCGCCGCGTAGGCGGGCAGCCCACTGGCGACAATAGTCGGCGTATCGCGATAGGCTCCGTCGGTGACGATGCCGACCGCGCCTCGCACCTGGAGTCGTTTGGCGAGGATAGACCCCATCGTACCGGCACTCGTCTGGCCGCGCGCGTCGATGACAAATACCGCTCCGTCTAGCACCTGCTCGATGCCCACGCGCTGCACGTCTTTTAAATTGTCCATCGGAATTTCATCGAGGTCTTCACGCGCGGGGATATAGCGGAGTGTAAAGGCGGGTCCCGCCATTTTCATGCCCGGGCCTAGGGGAGCGACGCCGTGCATAAACGTATTTTTGAGTCCGTGTAAACGCAGGACTGAGGTGAGCGTTGCGGTGCTCGATTCCATGAGCTGCTGGCAAACGGCTTTTGAAACGTCTACGGCCATGTGAATTTCTCCCGGCTAAATTTATCGGATCGCACCGCGCGCATCGACGGACCAAATGGCTTCTACTTGACCATTGCGCAGTGCATAGATCTCGTCGTGTTCGTTAAAGCAGGGACACGGATGGGCCAGTATGATCTGGACGCGTTCGCCGATTTCGGGTTTGCGATCACAGTTGCTCAGATCAATCTGCCCGTGCTCTTCCGAGGCGCCACCCAGAATGGCCTGCGGATATTCGACCACGTATCCCATGACGGTCTGCCCGTTTAGGCTAGCCGTGGCTGCGCTCAGCGACTTACTGCCTGCATCCACAACGGCGCGATCACTGTTTGGGCGACTGACGACTGTGGCTAGCACGCGACCCGCGCATTGGGCAACGGTGTGCGTGCCGATGTCTAAGTGTTTGACGCCGCCGACGGGGTATTCGCCGGCGCGGAACTCCGTCAGTTCGGGGATCTCGTGTGCGGTAAATGCGCTGGGTGTGCTGCCCCCACTCACAGTGGGGTGGGGGAGGCCCGCCCTATCAAAGGCATCGAGCACTTCGCGCAGAAAAGGGCGCGCCGTCGGCGGGGCGGGCATAATCATGACGCCGCGTAGAGCTAGCCCTGGAGCACTATCCACCGCCTTGCCCAATTCGACGGCTGTCTCTGCGTCTGGGACCCCCGTTCGTCCCTGGTCCAATTCAATCACGACTCCCACTTCGACATCCCGGGCAACTGCCGCGGTTGACAGCCCGTCAATCGTGTAGCGCGAGTCAGCGGCTACCGTTAAGCGGGTGCGTCGAGCTAGGGCGGTTAGGCGCTCTAACTTCTGTCGGCCGATTATATTGAAGGGGATGAGTATGTCGCCGTCGATACCGCCCGCCGCCATGATTTCGGCTTCGCCCAGTTTCTGACAGGTGATGCCAATGGCGCCTCGGCGCATCTGCATATGCGCTATGGCTACACACTTGTGCGTCTTTATATGGGGTCGTAGACCGATCCCGTGTTGGTCGAAATAGCGCTGGTAGCGGTCGAGATTATCCTCTAAGCCTTCCAGATCGACGATCAGAGCGGGCGTATCTAGTTCTTCTATGCGCATGTGTTTTCCTTTCCAGTGCAGACATAGGGTACGTAGCTGCTATATCTCCTGTCAACCAGTCGGAAGGAACGTGCTCCGGTCTTGTGCAAACGGGGTGTCGTTTGCTCATTTCTACTATGCCTATGGAATTGCAAAACGCGCCGCAGGTCGCTCTCGTGTGTGCGCTAACTACGAATGGTGAACGCGTCTATCGGGAGGCGATCGATCTACTTTGCGCTCGTTTTGGGTCGATTGTAGATCAGAGCGAGCCGTACGCATTGGACGAGGGGGGATACTATGCGTCAGAGATGGGAGGTGAGCTTATGAAGCAGCTTTTATGCTTTACTGAGCGGGTTGCACCCGATACCCTCTATGCCCATAAAATGGCGTCGATAGATATGGAATATGCGTTGGCGGAAACGCGAGACGGGAAGCGCTGTCGCAGTGCTAATATTGACCCGGGTCTACTCTCTATTGAGAGCCTGGTGCTAAGCACGACAAAGAGAGTGGGGCATCGAATAAGCATTGGAAAGGGTATTTGGGCGGAAACGACGCTGCTCTATCAGAAGAGAGCATACCGGCCACTCCCGTGGACTTACTTAGACTACCAGCGCGATGACGTGCAGCGATTCTTGCTGCGCAGACGTCAATGGCTGCGCGCCCAACAGCGGTCTACCGCGCTGGGCTAGTCTACTCTAATTGTGGCGTCGCGCTCCGGGCCTACGGAGACAATTGAAGCCGGGGCGTGGCTGAGATCGGCGATTCGATCTACATAGGCGCGTGCCTTGGCCGGTAAGTCTTCGTAGCGCCGAATTTCGTGCGTGGGCTCTTGCCAGCCTTCGAACTCTTCATAGATGGGCTTGCACTTTTCTAAGACGCGCGGATCCGAAGGGAATTGTTGTAGCGTTTGACCTTCGCACTCATATGCTACGCAGACCTTGAGGTTGCCCAGCGTATCTAGCGTATCCAAGCGGGTCAGGGCGATGCTCGTCAGGCCATTGATGCGGGTTGCTGCTCGCACGATGGGTCCGTCAAACCAGCCGCAGCGTCGTGGACGCCCCGTAGTTGCACCGAATTCATTGCCCAACTGCCGCAGATGGTCGCCTTCATCGCCTAGCATCTCTGTCGGAAAAGGTCCGTTGCCCACGCGCGTGGTATAGGCTTTGGTAACGCCTATTACTTCGTCGATGCGGGTCGGTCCAACGCCGCTTCCCGTGCAGGCTGCACCGGCTGTGGTATTAGAGGAGGTCACATAGGGATACGTCCCGTGATCGACGTCGAGCAGCGTGCCCTGAGCGCCTTCAAACAGCACATTACGTCCTTTGTCTATTTCCTCATTTATGTAGAGTGAAATGTCGCGCACGTAGGGACGCATGCGCTCTCCGTAGGCGATATAGTCGTCGATGATGGCGGATTCATCGAGCTCTTCTGCACCGTAAATTTTGTTTAGAATTTCGTTTTTAGCGCGGATAGCTGACCGCAGCTTTTCACCCAGCGTGTTGGGGTCGAGTAGGTCCATAACGCGCACGCCAAACGTGCGTTCGACCTTGTCTCGATAGGCGGGCCCGATGCCGCGCCCCGTCGTGCCGATCGTCACGCCTGTTTTGCTCTCTTCTCCAGCCTTGTCGAGGGCCTTGTGGT
The DNA here is from genome assembly GCA_937942165.1 of uncultured bacterium. Classification (GTDB taxonomy): domain Bacteria; phylum Latescibacterota; class UBA2968; order UBA8231; family UBA8231. The sequence continues at coordinate 17,074 of CALDFW010000070.1, forward strand.
ACGGCATGACTAAGTGTGCGCTTTGACTGATAAAAAGTCGCCCCTCACAGGAAAAGCCCTTCTCGCCCAGTTCGGCGATTTCGCCGAGCAGTGCTTCGGGGTCAACGACTACGCCGTTCCCAACGACACAGGCTTTTTCTTCGTGCATGATTCCAGATGGAATCATGTGAAATACGAACTCCGTATCGTCGACTTTAACCGTATGGCCAGCGTTGGCTCCGCCCTGATAGCGGACCACGATATCGGCTTCCAACGTCAGGTAATCAACTATTTTTGCCTTGCCTTCATCGCCCCATTGGGCGCCCAATGCAATTTTTGTTGGCATATTGGTTTGTCCTTTTATAGGCTGGCGCTCTTGGCCCAGGAAATGTAGTCGCGCGAGCGCACGTCGTCGAGCACTGTTTGGGGAATGGGCCCATCGACATTGAGAACGGTCAGCGCGCTGCCGCCGACTTCGTGGCGACCGCAGGACATCTGAGCGATATTGATCTCGTGGTCGCCCATTGCCGTGCCGATATGACCAATAATTCCGGGTATATCTCTGTTGACATAAAATAGCATGTGACCTTGCGGCACAGCGTCAAACGTGTATCCGTCAAGGCGGACCAAGCGTGGATCGCTTTTCCCAAAGAGCGTGCCAGCGAGTAAACGTCGCTCTTTATCCGTCTGGTAGACGACTGTAATCAGTGCGGCATAGTCTTCGTGTTCGCTGCTGCGCAACTCGTCGACGTGCACGCCCCGCTCTTGCGCAAAGACGGGGGCGTTAACCGCGTTGACGGGTTGACCCGTAACGCTTGACATGATCCCTTGTAAAACGGCAGAAGTCATGACTGACGTCGGGTACGTTACGTCGCCGTGGTACTCGACCGTTACGCGCTCTAGACGTCCCTCACTGAGCTGGGCCTGTAGTTTACCCAAACGCTCAGCCAGCTCCAAGTAGGGCCGCATCTTGGCATAGATCTCAGGTTCGACGGACGGTGCATTGATTGCATTGCGAATAACGCGGCCCATCAGCACGTCGCCGACCTGTCCGGCGACCTGTAGCGCGACGCTTTCTTGGGCCTCCACCGTTGAGGCGCCCAGATGTGGTGTGCAGATAACGCGATCGTGTGCCAGCAGTTGGCTGCCCGTCGGTGGCTCTTCTTCAAAGACGTCGAGCGCCGCTCCTGCTACCTGTCCCGACTCGAGGTTCTTCAGTAAAGCGGCTTCGTCTATAATGCCTCCGCGCGCGCAGTTGATCAGAAAAACACCTTGTTTACAGGACGCCATTTGCGCATCCGATATCATGTGGCGCGTTTGTTCTAAGAGAGGTAGATGAACGGTGATAAAATCTGCCGCTGCGTAAATTTCTTCCGGTTCGGACAGCTGCGCGCCAAAAGTTTCGGCTACCTCGCTAGAAACGATGGGATCGTAGGCCATCACCTTCATACCAAAGGCGTTCGCTCGCAGGGCGACTTCGCTGCCGACTTTCCCCAGGCCGAGTATTCCAATGGTTTTTCCGCGCAGTTCAACGCCCGTTAGTTGGCTACGTTCCCAACGCCCGTCTTTTAGTGAGGCCGTGCCTTGAGGAATGTTGCGCGCTAGTGACATGATCATGGCGAAAGAGTGTTCTGCAGTAGAGACGGAATTGCCCCCGGGAGTGTTCATGACGATAACACCCCCGCGCGTAGCTGCAGCTGTGTCTATATTGTCCACGCCTGCTCCGGCACGTCCGACAACCTTGAGCCTGTGAGCTGCCTCTAGGACGGGGGACGTCACTTGCGTTCCGCTGCGCACGATGAGTGCGTCGTATTCACCGATGATGTCGATGAGGCCCGCCTCGTCTAATCCCGTTTGGACATCGACCTCAACACCGGGATTTTCTTGCAGGATCTCAACGCAGCGAGCATCCATTTTATCGCTTATTAACACTTTCACAAATACGGTCCTCTACATTTTAATCGACGTCACCCCGCAGGGTATCTTCTATCCATTCTACGATATCATCTCTTCCCTGACCGCTCACGGCAGAAAAGGGAACAAAAGAAATACCGGCGAGTGTCCCTTCGGACTCTAGCCGGTCAAAAAGTCCTTTTTGCTTGTTGCGAGAGAGTTTGTCCGCCTTGGTGAATACAAGTAAAAAAGGCGTATTAACTCCTTTGAGCCAGTCAATCATTATGCGATCCGATTCGGTTGGACCGTGACGCATGTCGATTAACTGTAGCACCGCGCGCAGGGGTTCGCGTTTCTCAACGTACCCTTGAACCATGCGCCCCAACTTCTCGCGTAAGCCAACGCCGCCCTGAACAAAGCCGTAGCCAGGTAGGTCTACAAAGTAGAAGTCGCCGTTTATCCAGTAGTAGTTTAGCTGCTGCGTTTTTCCCGGAGTCGACGAAGTGCGCGCCAGCTTTTTACGCTGTACGAGACGATTTATGAGCGATGACTTGCCGACATTAGAGCGACCCGAAAAGGCGATTTCAGGTTGGCCATTGGTTGGTAAGTCCGCAGCGCGTACGGCGCCAATCGTAAATTCAGCAGAGCGAAATAGCATCCCAAAGTGCAGTTCAAGCGCGCTTGAGCTGCATCTCCTCATCGTCTTCGTGGTCGAACTGGTCGATACCTTTCTCTATCATCTCGGCCGTAACTTGCAGCGATTTCACGTCGGTTTGTGAGGGTAGATCAAACATGATGTCCATCATGGCCTGTTCCAATACCGAGCGCAAACCCCGCGCGCCCGTTCCTTTGCTGACGGTTAAGGCGACAATTTTACGCAGCGCTTCTTCGGTAAATTCGACCTCAATATCGTCCATTTCGAAGAGCTTTTTGGACTGTTTTATGATGGCGTCGCGCGGTTCGACTAGGATGCGCAGCAGGTCTTCCTCTCCGAGCGAGTCCATCGTCGTGATGACGGGCACGCGTCCTACAAACTCGGGAATCATACCGTACGAGAGTAGGTCTTCGGGTTGGACTTGAGCAAGCAGCTGGCTGGCGTCGTCTTCGATGCGTTCTTCGGGGGTCGCGCCAAAGCCCATGGTGCGCTCGCCGACTCGTTGGCTGATGACTTTGTCCAAGCCTTCAAAAGCGCCGCCGCATATAAACAGTATGTTGCTTGTATCCATTTGAATCATGGGCTGCTCGGGATGCTTACGGCCTCCCTTGGGAGGAATATTCGCCGTAGTGCCCTCGAGGATTTTTAGCAGTGCCTGTTGGACACCTTCTCCCGAGACGTCTCTGCTGACGGCAGGTGCGGCGCTTTTGCGCGCCACTTTGTCTACTTCGTCCAAGTAGAGAATACCCTTCTCCGCGCGGGCGACGTCGTAATCGCATGCCTGAAGCAAGCCGACGAGAATATTCTCTACGTCCTCACCTACGTAGCCAGCCTCGGTCAATATCGTCGCATCCGCAATGGAAAAGGGGACCTGTAAAATCTTTGCCAGCGTTTTTGCCAGCTCTGTCTTACCCGTTCCCGTTGGCCCGATTAGCATGACGTTACTCTTCTCGAGTTCAACGTCGTCGAGCTCAACGTCGCTACGGACGCGCTTGTAGTGGTTGTACACCGCTACAGACAGTATCTTTTTGGCGCGCTCTTGGGCGATAACGTATTCGTCTAGAAAGTCTTTTATCTGATTGGGTTTTGGGATATTGTCATTTTCCCAAGTGAGGGTTTCCTTTTTCTCTTCGACCAGTACCTCATTACACAACTTGACGCACTCGTTGCATATGTGCACCGAGGGCCCCGTTATGATCTTCTCTACTTGGTTGTGGCTGCGTCCGCAGAAGGAACAGCGCGGATCACCTTTTGTTGGCCGTCTACGCAAGGAATATACTCCTCAGAAAGTACTCTATCTAACTGCTAACTTCGGCTGTTGAAGCGACGTTTGATGAAGAGATTATCTCATCAATTACGCCAAACTCCGCGGCTTCATCGGCCGTCATAAAAAAGTCGCGTTCGGTGTCGCGGGCAATGCGTTCGAGCGGCTGTCCTGTGCATTCGACTAGGACGGCGTTAATCTGCTCGCGCATCTTGATAATTTCTCGTGCGTGAATCTCCATATCCGACGCCTGCCCTGTGATGCCGCCCATGGGTTGGTGAAGCATCACGCGTGCGTTGGGCAAGGCCTGACGTTTGCCTTTAGCTCCACCGGCCAGCAGCACTGCGCCCATGCTTGAAGCCTGTCCAATACAAATGGTTGCAACATCGGCAGGTATATACTGCATGGTGTCGTAAATGGCCATCCCAGCCGTAATGATGCCGCCCGGCGTATTCAGATAGAGGGCTATGTCTTTTTTGGGATCTTCCGAAGCCAAAAAGAGCATCTGTGCTATGATCAGGTTGGCGATTTGATCGTTTATGGGGGTACCCACAAAGATGATGCGATCCTTGAGCAGACGCGAGTATATATCGTAGGAACGCTCGCCGCGTCCCGTCTGCTCTATAACCATGGGTATCAGAGACATATTGCTCCTTATCGTCGTTGACGGCGCTATACTTTTTCTTCGGTTACCTTCGCTTTTTCGCCGAGGAGTGCAAAGACCTTGTCTTCTTCCAGTTCGCGGCGCAAATCGTCCGCACGGCCGCTGCGCTTCACATCTTCTACTTTGACGCCCGCAGCACTGGCTCTGTCTTCCAAATGTGCTTCGAACTCCTCGTCGCTCACGGAAATATCCGCCTTTTTGCGCACCGCTTCTGTTAGCAGATAGCTCTTAAGACGGCGCACGGCATTTTCGCGCTCTTCTTCGCTGGGTTCGTGGTCGTGGTCATGGTCGTGATCATGACTGTGGTCGTGATTTTGATTTTGTTGACGCATGGACTGAAGGTAGTTTTCTACCATGCTGTCGGGTAATTCAAAGGCGTTTTTCTCGATCAGCTGACCGACCAACTCGCTGCGTTCGCGCTGCTTGCTCATATAGTCCCAGCGTCCTACAACTTGCTCCTTAATGTTGTTGCGCAGGTCTTCCAGCGTCTGGAACTGCTCGCCGAGATCTTTGGCAAACTCATCATCTAACTCAGGCAATGTGCGTTCGCGCACTTCGCGCGCCTTCACCTCGAAATGCTCGGTTTTACCGGCGAGTTCTTCGTTGGGTAAGTCTTCGCGATAGGCAAATTGAACCTTGCGTTCTTCGCCTGGGTTTATGCCAACGAGAGCCTCTTCAAACTCTGGGCTGGGCGCGTTCTCATCGCCGATGAGAAAGTGACGTTCTTCAAATTTTTCGCCCTCTACCGGTGCGCCCTCCTCGTCGAGTCGCTGAAGGTCGGCAATCAGCACATCGCCCTTTTCTAAGGGGCGCTCAACCGCTCGCTCCGCGGCTTGGCGGTTTTGCAGCTCGCTGAGTTGGCTGTCGATTTCATCGTCCGTCACTTCGTGCACCATGCGAGTAATCTCGAGTCCTTCGTACGTTTCCAACTCAATCTCGGGCCAAATATCCAGAGTTGCCGTGAACGTGAGCGCAGCACCGGGTTCATGATCTAACTTGGAGATCTGCGGCGGTGCCGCAGGAACCAAGCCGGCCTCTCGAGTGGCTTCCTCGAGGAAGGTCGGCAGCATGTCGCTGATAACCTCGCTGCGAATGGATGCGCCATAGCGCGAGATGATAAGGCGCAGAGGTACCTTGCCCTTGCGGAAACCGGGTATCTCGACGCGTTTCTGATAGGTGCGATAGGCCCGATTGAGCTCTTTTTCTATTCGGTCGGCTTCAATCTCGACTTCTAGCTCACGGCCCCACTGGCTCTTCTCTACGACATTGGTCTTCACGTGCTTAAGCCTTGCAAGAATTGTGAAACAGAAAGCGCGCGCCGCCCGACAGATGCGGACGGCGCGGCGCTCAGTAGTTGCTCTTTATATGGTGCGAAAGGGGGGACTCGAACCCCCACGCCCTCTCGGGCACTAGATCCTAAATCTAGCGCGTATACCAATTTCGCCACTTTCGCATTACACGTCCATTACGCGGGACTATGCCCGGTTTTGAACCATCATAATAATATAGTATTTCGCTCTATAAGCAAGGTTATCAGACGGCTTCCCAAGCATCCATAGATTTATCGAGATGCGTGCGCAATTCGGCAATGGGCACGCGCTGCTGCTCCATGGAATCGCGGTCGCGCACAGTTACGGTATCGTTTTCTAGCGTTTCAGAATCGACGGTGATACAAAAAGGAGTGCCCACCTCATCCATGCGGCGATAGCGTCTGCCCACAGCGCCGCCCTCGTCGTATTCGACGCGGAAGTGTTTGCGTAAATCTTCGGTGATCGTGCGGGCGATCTCTGGCATGCCGTCGCGTTTGACCAACGGCAGAATCGCGGCTTTGATGGGTGCCATACGGGGATGGAAGCGCATGACAACGCGCGTGTCCCCTTTAACTTCTTCCTCGTGGTACGCGTTGACCAGGCATGCCATGGTTGTGCGACTGGCTCCGATCGAAGTCTCTATCACGTAGGGAACAAATTTTTCCCGACTCTCTTCGTCGAAATACTGCAGCTTCTTGCCGGAGTACTGTTCGTGCTGTGATAGGTCAAAGTTTGAGCGATTGTGTATGCCTTCAATTTCGCCGGGACCGAAGGGGAATTCATACTGAATATCGAAGGCCGCGCTGGCGTAGTGGGCCAATTCATCGCCCTGATGTTCGTGCCAGCTCAGCTTTCTCTCGGGTAAACCAATATTGCGGAACCAGTTCCAACGTTCCTCGCGCCAATATTCAAAATGGTCGTCTTGGGTGCCCGGGGCGACAAAGTACTGCATTTCCATCTGTTCAAATTCACGGGTGCGGAAGAGGAAATTCTTAGTCGTTATTTCATTGCGGAACGCCTTGCCGATTTGTGCAATGCCAAAGGGAAGTTTCTGTCGCATCGCCGACTGGACGTTTAGGTAATTGACAAAGATGCCCTGAGCCGTTTCCGGTCGCAGAAATATCCGTGCACTATCGTCTTCTAAGGGACCGACAAATGTTTTAAACATTAGGTTGAACTGACGTGCTTCGCTCAGTTCGTTGCCCTTGGGGCTCTTTAGGTCAACCTCAATTGCTTTGGCCATCATGGCTTCCATGCCGAGGCCAGTTACGTCAACGCCGTTCTCCTCCAAAAGCTGGTCGAGTCGGTAGCGTTCGTTGGTTTTTTTGTCTTCCACCATGGGATCGCTGAAGCCGGCTACGTGGCCCGATGCTTCCCAGACTTTGGCGTGCATCAGAATGCTTGCATCGAGTCCCTCGACATCTTCTCGATAGGTCATTGCTCGCCACCAAGCATCTTTGACGTTTTTCAGCAGTTCGACGCCGAGCGGGCCGTAGTCCCAGCATCCGTTAAGTCCGCCGTAAATTTCTGAGCTCTGAAAGACGAACCCCTTGCGTTTACACAGGGATACCAGCTTTTCCATTACGTCAGCCATTCTCTATCTCCTTTAGGGCCTGCCGAGCGCCGTGCGCTGCGACAAGTAGATCTCAGTAGATTGTATTTGTTCTAAGTTTTCAGCGCCGATTGATCTCGACGCAAAGATTCGAGAAAATGCAGGGATCGCAAACTGCCTCGACCGCTGCCGTGGTAGTCAAAAAATGTATTGAGCGCCGTGCGAATTTCACCGCGCCGCTGCGGTGCGGGTGGAAGGGACGCTTTGCTATAGGTGCGCAGAGACTGCAGGCGAGTGAGGAATGTTAAGCTTTCCCTCGGTATGCGCATTCCCACGCCTTGCCCGCAGGCAGCGCATAGGCTACCGCCCTGAGCTGGACTAAACCACAGCCAGGAATCCGTTAGGTCTCGGCGGCATCCAACGCACTGCTGTAGTTCCGGGCTGTAGCCCAATGCATCGAGTACGCGTAGCTGATAGTACCAAAAGAGGGACTCCACCTGATCGACTTCAACTTCGATCAATCCGTCTAATACGCCGCGCAAGCACGCGTAGAGGCGTTCATTCGGTTCACCCTCTATCGTCAATCCCTCAATTAATTCAAGTGCAGCATTGGCCAGTGAGAACCGCTCTAAGTCACTCCCGAGAGACGGCGGAGGGTGTAAAAGGTGGCATTCGCTTAGCGTCTGGAGATCACGCGTGTCGCGCACATAGCACACGACGTGGACTTCGGCCATTAGATCTAATCCAGAGCCGAATTTACTCTTAACGCGTCGCGCGCCCTTGGCCGTGACCTTTAGCTTGCCAACGTCTTCTGTGAAGAGCGTGGCCATGCGGCTGGTCTCACCCATGCGCCGGCTGCGGAGAACGATGGCCTTCGTTTTGATAATGGTGCGCGGCACGCTATGGGGCCTCGGCCGACGGCAGCGCGTATACGCGTTCACCTTTCTTACTCATCCCGTATTCTTCCCGTGCGACCTTCTCGACGTATCCCATGTCATTTTCCAGGCGCCAGAGCATGTTTTTAAGACTGTCGCGCTCTGCCTGTAAGTGTGCCACCTGCGCCTGTAAATCTTCCACTGCCCGTCGTTTTTCTCCCATGGTCCAAAGTGCGCGATTTCCCAAGGCGATATAGGCGACGAGTCCCACGATGAGCGCGATACCAAATTGTCGCCAGCGAGAAGGCGCCACGGCGACTGGTGCGAGACGTTTTTTTCTTGTGAGTTTAGGGCTCATCTACTATGCTCGGCTCGATCTGGCTAAAAGAGGACTAAATCGTCTCTGTGTATGACTTCGAGTGCGGGACGTTCTAACTCTTTTTCTACTGCTGGCGAACTCTTGCCAAAGACGCGTCGGAGTTCGCTAGCCGTGTAGCGACTAACGCCACGTCCTAGTTCATCGCCGTGCTCGTTGCTGATCCGAATTACGTCTCCGGGGGTAAAATCGCCGCTGCAGTCGATCACGCCGGCCGGTAGTAGACTGCAATCGCGATCGGTTAGTGCGCGCTGCGCTCCGTTATCGACCACGACGCAACCCCGATGTTGGCTGGCAAACGCAATCCAACGTTTTCGGCTACCCATGCGCTTGCCGGCGGGCCAAAATAGCGTCCCAAGCGGCTGTCCATCCATAATGTCCAATAGGCGGTGTTTACGTCCGTGAGCGATGATGGTCATTTCACCGCAGGTCATTAGAAGTCGTGCGGCGCGCAGTTTGGTGCGCATACCACCGCTGCCTACAGCGCTATTAGAGGTGCCGACCATGGCCTCTAATTGCGCGTCATTGTCGCGGACCTCCGTCAGCAATTCACCTTCGGGTCCGTTTGGACCAAAGGCTGTGTAGAGTCCCTCTACGTCTGACATCATGACGAGTAGGTCGGCTCTGATAAGGTTGCTCACGTAGGCTGCGAGCATATCGTTTTCACCCAAGCGGCGTTTCAACTCGGCAACGGCAACGCTGTCGTTCTCATTGATTATGGGGACTGCGCCGTAGTCGAAGAGGCTGCGGAAGGTGTTCTCCAGGTTCACATAGCGTCTGCGATCGCCCAGTATATCTTCTGCGGTTAAGAGCACCTGACCAATGGGGACATTGCTGCGACCGAAGAGCGTCTTGTATGAGTTCATCATCAGGTTCTGGCCGATGGAAGCCAGCGCCTGTAGTTGGGCGATGCTGTCTGGACGCTGCGCCAGTCCGAGCTGTCCCATTCCAGCTGCTACGGCGCCTGAGGTTACAATGGCTATTTGGATGCCGCGCTCGCGCAAAGTGATCACGTCTTTGACCAACTGGCGTATGACCACTCGATTGGGTTTATGCTGAGGAGTTGTCAACACGTTGCTGCCGATTTTGACAACTAAACGCTGCACGTTGCGCACCGGGACACGCATGGGGTGGCCGTCGTTCACAGCCTCACTACCACTCCTCTCTGGGCGAGGTAGTCCTTCACTTCGGGTATGGAGTGTTGCTGAAAGTGGAATATGGAAGCCGCCAGTGCAGCACTCGCCTGCCCGGAGGTCAACACTTCATGGATGTGATCCATCGTGCCGGCGCCGCCCGAAGCGACAATAGGTACCTGTACGCGCTGGGCCACTTCTCTATTTAACTCGAGGTCGTAGCCCTGTCGCGTTCCATCAGCATCAATGCTGTTGAGAACGAGCTCTCCTGCCCCTCTGTCGACTAATTCCTCCACCCACTCCAACGCATCAATCCCGGTCGCCGTTCGGCCTCCATTGATATAAATCTCCCAGGCGGGTTGCTGACCTTCAACCTCGGGCCGGCGCAGCGCGTCAATTGCACCTACGATGCACTGTGAGCCGAAGCTCTCTGCGCTCTGATTGATAATTTCGGGTGTGTGAACGTGTGCAGAGTTGATAGAAACCTTGTCTGCGCCGCTCTTCAAAATGGTGCGAACATCCTCAAACGTCCGTATACCGCCGCCGACGGTAAGCGGTATGAACACCTGTTCGGAAACTTGACGGACCAAGTCCATTACAATGGCGCGGCCATCTGAAGAGGCCGTTATATCGTAAAAAACTAGCTCGTCGGCGCCCTCGCGGTCGTAGCGAGATGCCAATTCAACGGGATCACCAGCGTCGCGGTCGGCTGAAAAGCGCACACCGCGCACGTTGCGACCGTTTTTTACGTCTAAGCAGGGTATAATGCGCTTTGCTAGCATATTCAGCTCATCTGCGCAAAGTTTTTTAGTATTTGCAGGCCGCGGTCTTGGCTTTTCTCAGGGTGAAACTGCACTCCGTACAGACCATCACGCCCGGCAACCGATGTGTAATCGAGCCCATAGTCGGTTGTTGCGATACATTCGTCTCTGTTTTCCGTCGTCACGTAATACGAGTGTACAAAGTAGAAGAAGCTGCCCGTGGGCACGCCTTCTAGAAGAGGCGTTTCCCGCTGTATATCAATCTGGTTCCACCCAATTTGCGGCACGCGCTCGCCGACGGGGAAGCGAGTGCACTTGCCAGGCAGGAGCCCCAGTCCTTTGTGAGTGCCCATTTCTTCGCTCTCCTCAAACATGAGCTGCAGTCCAACGCAGATACCGAGAAACGGTTTACCAGATCGGATGCCTTGTTCGATGCACTTGACCCAACCGCCGCTGTGTAAGTTGCGCATGGCATCGCCGAATGCTGCGTCTCCAGGCAGTACCAAATGGCTCGCTTCGGTGGCTCTTGCGGGATCATCAATGATTTGTGCCGCGAAACCGAGAAACTGAAATGCCTTCTCCACGCTGCGAAGATTGCCCATGCCGTAGTCGATAATGGCGATCATGACGAACCCAACTCCCGCGACCGTTCGCTCGCCTCGACAACGGCGTTCATAAGGGCAGCGCGCAGGCCGCCCCGTTCCAGAGCGTGTAGACCGGCAATGGTTGTTCCACCTGGCGAAGTAACCTGCTCTTTGAGCTCGGCTGGGTGGTGGTCGCTCTGCAAGACCATTTGTGCTGCACCAGCAACGGTCTGTGCCGCAAGTTGAAGGGCTGTATCGCGTGGCAGACCCGCACGAACCCCGCCGTCGGCCAAGGCATCAACCATCGCATATACGTAGGCGGGACCGCTGCCGGATAGTCCGGTGACGGCGTCCATCTGCGCTTCGCTTACTTCTACGGCACTGCCAACCAATTCCAAGATTTGCCGGACTTGGTCTATGTGTTCTGCCGTTGCAAAACGTCCCCCGCACAGCGCGCAGGCTCCCATGCGTAGCCGGACGAGGGTCTGAGGCATGACGCGTATAACGGGTGTGTCACCACCCATGTATCGTTCGATCGAAGCCGTTTGCACGCCAGCCATCATGGACACGACTACCTGCCCGGGTACAAGCGTGTCGGCCAGTTCAGGGAGCACGGCGTCTGCTACCTGAGGTTTTATACCTAAGAAAATGAAGTCTCGTTCCCGAACGGCGATGGGCAGTTCCACGCCCGTCAACATGCCGCGCTCGCTCAGTGCTTCTAGTGTCGCGGGCACTGGATCAGCGGCTGACAGAGACTGTATTGGGACAGAGCCCGAGTCGAGTAAACCGGCAATGAGCGCCTGACTCATATTGCCTGCGCCTATAAATCCAATGCGATAGTTATTCATGGCAATCAGTGTCCAAAAGTCTCGGAGGAGCGAGATTGTTTCCTCAACTAAACTGCGAATAGGATGGGCTAAAATAGGCTACTTATCGCTTTATGTCAATGTGTGAAAGTGCTGTAAGTGCCTTAATTTAATAGCAATAGATGTCATTAGGTGAACATGTGAACACTTCTTTTTTTCTTGACGAAAGTGTGGAGAAGACCCTATCTTAATTCAAATTTCAAGAGTCGAATATAGTATTTATGTATAATTGGGAATGCAAGGCGGTGGGCGCCCACCTCTCCGCGTTTATCAGAGTTCGTTCCCGCCCTCGAATGACTGATAAGGAGTGAGAGGAAATGGCTAAGAAGGCTCCGGCCAAGAAGGCTCCGGCCAAGAAGGCTCCGGCCAAGAAGGCTCCGGCCAAGAAGGCTCCGGCTAAGAAGGCTCCGGCTAAGAAGGCTCCGGCCAAGAAGGCTCCGGCTAAGAAGGCCCCGGCTAAGAAGGCCCCGGCTAAGAAGGCCCCGGCTAAGCGCTATCGCGGTCCTTCTTTGGGAAAGCCGTTGCAGCCTGACGCTACGCTGGGTGCCGTGATTGGCACTGAGGCAATCCCGCGCAAGGAAATTACGGATAAGATATGGGATTATATTCATAAAAAGGGCCTGCAAGACAGCCAAAATAAACGCATGATCAATGCCGACGAGAAACTCAAAGAAGTCTTTGACGGCAAAAAGCAGGTCAGTATGTTTGAGATGACAAAATTGGTCAATGAACACCTGAGTTAATTGGCTAAGAGCTGCTCAATTTCTAACCAAAAAAAGAGAGGAATGCCCTCAGGGTGTTCCTCTCTTCGCATCTATACTTTCTCAAAAGCTACGGTATGCTCACATTCCTACTCGCCACGGGTACGGTTTTAGTTGTCTCCTGCATATGCTCTCTGCTTGAAGCGGCACTCTACTCGCTGTCGGTAAGCCAGATCGAGATGATTGCGCGTGAACATCGCGCATCAGGCCAGATCCTCAAGAAGCTACACGAGGACATACAGCGCCCTATTTCGGCTATATTGACGCTCAACACGTTGGCGAATACGGGGGGCGCTGCGATTGCGGGTGCCGCTTTTGTCGGTGTCTTTCCTCAGACGCCCGAAACGTATTTCACGATTGCCATTTCGTTTGGTGTGCTCGTTTTCTCTGAAATCATACCCAAGACGGCTGGTGTGGTTTACGCTCGTTCACTGGCTCGCTTAATTGCTTACCCCATTCAGTGGCTGGTTTGGATCTTTTCGCCCTTTATTTGGCTCAACAACTTCATAACGCAACTTATTACGCGAGGGGGACAAGCTCGTCAAGGCATTACGCCAGAAGAAATAGAGATTATCGCGCGCATGAGTCGCCAGGCAGGCGCAATTTCTCCTGAACAGGAGCGCGTTATCAGCAATATCATCAATTTGGAGAACCTACGAGCACGAGAGATTATGACGCCGCGCACGGTCGTCTTTGCGTTAGATCGCGACCTGAGCCTAGGAGAAGCGCGTCAACAGGCGGGCGCTTGGCCGCATACGCGTGTTCCCCTGTACGATGGGGAGAGGGAGAATATTGTTTCGCTTGCTCTGCGCCGAGATGTTTTTTCAGCCATAGCCGATGGAGAAGAAAACAAGCAGCTTTTTGATATTGAACGCCCCGTTCACATCGTGCCCGAGTCGGCGCGTGCCAGTCAACTGCTACAGGAATATATAAAGCGCCGGGAGCACCTGTTTATAGTGGTTGATGAATACGGCGTATTTTCTGGTATCATAACGTTAGAAGATGTTATCGAATCTATTGTTGGTCAGGAGATCGTAGGTGAATTTGACCTAGCCGTAGATATGCGGGAAAGGGCGCGTAGACAGGGGAAACGGTTACGTGAAGACTAATCTCTGTTCAGAAAGATCCTCGTTTCGTAGTTTATCTGCGTGCTGCATCAGCGCTCATTGCACTACCAGAGTGCGCTGTCACTGCTTATCGTTTTTGAACTTATTCACTTAGCACCCAAGGAGTAGATTGCTCATATGAAAGCGCTCGTCGCCCTCTCCGACGGCACCATATTTGAAGGCCGTTCGTTTGGCGCCAGCGGCGAAAGCCTCGGCGAAATGGTCTTTAACACGAGTATGACTGGTTACCAAGAGATACTTACTGACCCCTCGTATGCTGGGCAGATTGTATCAATGACCTATCCGATGATTGGAAACTACGGCGTCAACGCTGAAGACGATGAGTCATCGCGACCCCAAGTGCGCGGCTTTATCGTTAAAGAGTGTGCACGCGTGCACAGCAACTGGCGCGCCTCACAGAGTCTTCCCGACTACTTGAAAGAGCATAATATCATCGGGATAGAGGGAATCGACACGAGAGAATTGACGCGGCGCGTGCGCATACATGGAGTTATGGACGCGGCGATCTCCACTGAGGATACCGATCCTGAAAGCCTGCTAGCTAAAGCGCGGTCTTGGGAGGGATTGGAGGGTCGTGATATGGCGTCAGAAGTTAGCTGCACTGCGTCCTATGTTTCTTCACCGGAGACCCCGCGCTTTCACGTAGTGGCTTACGATTTCGGTATCAAGCGCAATATTGTGCGATGTTTGAATGAGGTCGGATGTAAAGTGACGGTCGTTCCCGCCAGGACGACTGCAGAAGAGGCGCTTGCGCTAGAACCGGATGGAATCTTCTTATCCAATGGGCCCGGTGACCCGCGCCCCCTCGACTACGCGATAGAAACGACGCGACAGCTAGTCGGCAAAAAACCGATTTTTGGTATATGTCTTGGTCACGAAATTTTGGGGCTCGCGTTCGGGGCACAGATTTTCCGTCTTAAATTCGGCCATCGCGGTGCAAATCAGCCCATTCGCGAAGATGCAACGGGTCGCATACTCATTACGTCGGAAAATCACGGCTGGGGAATTGAGGCCGATTCGCTGCCCGATGATCTGGAAATTACGCGACGCAATCTGAACGATCAGTGCGTGGAAGGCATGCAACATCGAGAGCTGCCTATCTTCTCTATACAGTGTCATCCGGAAGCCGCGCCCGGACCGCACGACAGCTTTCACCTCTTTGCGTATTTCGCCGAACTGATGGAAAAGCACGCCGCGTAGAGCAGCTAGCGCACAGCCTGTTTTTTTCGAAACGCGTTTTGCCCTTTCCGGGTGCAGAACGCGTTTTTTTGTGTGGCGATAGGCGAGCTTGACCTACGGAGTCGGAGATGTTTGTATAGGTACGACAAACCGATACTCTCACTGTAGGAGGCGGCTATGCCGATCGTTCCACACGCCGTGCTTAATGATTTGGTATTTCGCGTCTTTCACGCTACAGGTATTCCTAAATCCGATGCGCATATCGTTGCCGATCATCTGGTAAATAGTCAGCTCTATGGACATGACTCACACGGCACGTGGTTCACTCCGGCCTATGCGCGCGGGATGCTAAATGGCTATCAGCTCTGGGAAGATCACGAAGTGTTGCGCGATAGTTCAGCCCTGCGGATTATCGACGCAAAAGGGGCAAATGGTATCGTATCTGTTACGCGAGCGCTCGACATCGCAGTGGAGAAAGCTAGGGAGTCGACCTTCGGTTTTGTCGGACTCAGCAATACCACCCACATCGGGCGCTTGGGAGACTATCCTCCGCGCATAGCAGAAGAAGGGATGATCGGCATGGTCTGGCTCAATGGGGGCGGCGTCTTTCTGGCTCCCTTTGGTTCGGCGGATCGCCGCTTGCGGCCTGAGCCCATTGCCTTTTCTGCGCCCCGTAAGAATGGCCCTCCATTTATGCTTGATATGACGATGACGGTGGTAGCTGGTGGGAAAATCGAACAGAAGTCTATTCGAGGCGAGCAAATGCCCGATGGGTGGGTAATAGATCCGCAGGGAGCGTATGTGAGCGACCCGAAGCGCTACAAGGAAGACCCCGATAATACGGGGGTGCTGCCCCTGGGAGGAATGCAGTTTGGGCACAAGGGCTACGGGCTGGGTATGATGGTAGAGATGCTGGTCGGTCCTCTTTCCCACGCGGGCTGTACGACTTCGGCTAGTGGCACGGGCGGCGGTGTGATGATTCTCGCTATCAACATAAATGATTTTATTGACTTAGCCAGCTACGAAGACGAGGTGGAGGCCCTGGCTGAGTGGGTATGCTCTGCGCGTCCACTGCCGGGTTTTGATAAGATCTATACCCCGGGAGACCTAGAGCAGGAATCCTATGCTCGCCTATGCGTTGAAGGCATCGACCTGCCAGAGCCTACATGGAAAGCCATTGGTGAGATCGCCGGTGAACTAGACGTTGCAATGCCCGTTTTATAGGCCGGCAGGATAGCACACGCATTCGACAAAGCCCTGCGCCAGGTACTCTGAAAGCTGGCTACATGGACACTCCTAACAGGCCGCGCGCAAACTGAAAGTCCGCGTTGCCCTGCCGGCGCGCTTTCGCTTCGTGACGGCGTGAAGCAGCTCGTGCGAGCAGCGCTAGTAGCTGCGCCGGCCACTCCTCGGGATCCTCTCCGAGTGCTATATCCATATCCTGTCCAAACTGCGCTTGAACGCGACTGTCGGCTGAGAACTGCAGCACTGGAACGAGCGGATGTCCCTGCAGCGGATGCTCGCCGGCGTGCACCAGCATGAGCTCGACCCCTGTTGCTGCCAAACCGGTCAGCGTTTCCGTCCAGTGTTCGGTCTGTGATTCCATAATGTGCAGCCCCGGACTGGGTGCACGTTCTCCATACGCCAATGAAGGTCGAGGCTCAATGCCGACGAGTCCACCATCGACAAAAACGGGCTCTGTTAGGAGTGCGTCGTTGGCCGGGGAGACTACGAGTCCGCCACTGCCGGCAATCCATCGCGTCAGTTTCTCCATAGCTTCAGCGACGCCCGTGGGTAGCGGGCCGGAGCTCAGGAGCGCCACGCGTAATGCATCGATGCCGACCGCGTTTTTTTCCGGTGGATCGAGCTCTCTAACTGCATTGGTAAAGTAGGACTCCACTCGCTCGATTACGGCGTCGATGCCGCCATCCATCTGCACGCTCGCCCAACCAAAGTCTTGCTCTTCAACTTCCAGAGAGCGCAGCTGCTGACGCATGTAATCATTGTGCGTCTTTTCACAGCCGTGTTCCAAGAGCAGGGCAGGGCCCACCATAGGGTGGAGCAGATAGCTAACCATAGAGCGAGAAAACATTTCTTCGGCGGTTGTTCCTGCGACCCCACAGCCCTCCGTGTGCACTAGTGCAACAAAGCGGGAGATACCGCGATCGCTGCCCAGTCCGCGTTCGTTGAGGCGTTCTGCAATCATGCGAGCGATCTGTCCTGAACACAAACTGGTTGGCAGAATCAGTCCCACGCGGTCGCTGGTCGAGAGGGAGCCATTGCGCATGGCCTCGATTTCGACGGCGGGTATTTCATCCACGTCGGGACGCATCCCGTAGCCGTTAGGTGCAGTAGCATTGCGCAGAGCCTCGAGTGCATCCCCATTTTTCTGGGGCCAGTTGCGCCATATTTGCACCTGCGCGTGTCCAGCTTTCTCGCCCTTTGAACGTTGGCCTCCGGCCACGGCTACAGTCAGGTCTAGAGTAGACGAGCCTAGCGCATCCATGGAAATGCCGTCCTGATACGCGCCGGCGTTTACATCCATATCGCGCTCGAGCATGTTATAGCGCTGTGTGGTCGTCACTACTTTGAGCGTGGGGACAAAGGGAAAGTTAGTTATAGAGCCATTGCCGGTGACAAAGAAAATGGCGTTACAGCCCGAAGCAACCTGTCCGGCGATACTCTCTAGGTCGTTGCCAGGACTGTCCATAAAGTAGTAGCCCGGCTCGCGCATCGGTTCGCCGTATTCGATACAGTAGTCGAGCTGCACGTCGGGATGGCGTTTCATGGCGGCGCCGATTGATTTCAGCACAATATTATACAATCCGCGAAACTTATTGCCCCCTGAAGGATTTCCCTCTGCCGATTCGCCGTGCCAGGCGACGCGGTCTTTAAAGCGTGCGACCATATCCAAAAAGCGCTGTGCCGTATCGACGTCGCGGACGTTTTGTAGGACATAAGGTTCAGCTCCTATCAATTCGTCTGTTTCTGCTAAGTTTGCTCCTCCACCATAGCGAATCACCTCTTTCGCCACCCAAGACACCAACGGATTACCCGATACGCCAGAAAAGGCATCTGAGCCGCCGCACTGTAGGGCAATGCGCAGATGTGCTAGTGACTCCGCGGTGCGTTTATTGGCATCGACTACGGGAAACCAAGCGCGAATTTGCGCTTCTGCCGTTTCTAACTGATCTATAAAATCGCGCTCTATGCGCATAAAGCGGTGCGGAACGGCGTCCAGCGCATAGCCGTTCTCTTCCATGTAGGCGCGCAGAGATTCGTTGTTGATTGCTTCGCTACCGTAGTCAACGGCGAGTACGGCGCCGACGTTGGGGTGGACCATAAATCCAGCCAGCGTGCGGAGTAGGAGTGTGCGATTGTTGGGTTCGGATCGGCTGCCCCCTTCGGTATGGGCTACTGCTACGACGCCGTCGATGTGGTCGTGGCTAGCTGCAATCTTATGCGTCAGCGCTGCCAGCTGACGCGCAAAGCCGGTTGTGCGTGACGAAGTGCCCAGCACTACGATAAAATTCCGGGTACCCACGCCGCGTCCACCGGGACGTCTGTAGCCCATAAAAGTTCGCTCTTGGGTATGGGGGGCTAGCGGCTTGCCGGGTGCGAAATTTTCGCGGTCTAAGACGTAGGGTTGGATATGGTCTGCAAAATTGGCCGCAGGAGGTAGGGCAAAGTCGATCGTGCGGCCGCCGAGAGCCTCTAACATGCCTGCGTTGCACAGGTAATTCCCCGGATCAATATCGTGTAGAGCTCGGCCAAAGGGCAGGCCCCAAGAGCGCAGCGTATCGCCTCGTTCAATGCGATTAACGGCGAACCGGTGACCTTCCATCACGGTATAATCGAGTTGAAAAGTGTCATCGCCATACCGAACTGCGCTGCCTGCTTCTAAGCGCTGAACGGCAATAGCAACGTTGTCGCCCGGAAGGGGGAGGCGACCGATCTGTGAAAAATCGAAAGTTTGACTCATATCGTTCCTCAGAAAAGCTTGAATTGATCGGGGTCGATCAGATTGGCCTGTCGGGCCAACACGCCGTTGAGCAGCTCAATGGCCAGACGAGATTCTAGCGTGACGCCGGCTCGTACGCCGAGGCAGGGATCATGGCGTCCTTTGCGCAGTTCGAAATCAATTTCGGTAAAATCTTTGCGCACGGACTGCTGTGTCAGGGCAATGGTTGAAGTTGGTTTAAAGCTCACGCGGCAGACGAGCGGAGTGCCCGTCGTAATGCCGCCGAGTAGGCCACCGTGATTGTTGCTCGCATAGCCGCTCATCCGAATGGGATCGTTGTTTTCGCTTCCGAGCCGTTCGGCCACCGCGTTGCCCGATCCAATTTCGCAGCTCTGAACGGCATGCAGTCCGCCTAAACTGCCCATTAAACGGATTTTGAGGCTGTCGTAGAGGGGGGCGCCGACTAGGGCCGGAACGTTTACGGCGACAACTTCTACCGCAGATCCAAGCGAATCCTTTGCCTTGCGCGTCTGTGCAATAAGAGCAGCCGCGTCGCTGATAAAGTCTCCGTCGACAGAATAGAGGTCGGCTCCGGCCAGTTCCTTCTCAAGTGCCTGTGCAGCTTCGGGGGCTAAGCTGCCATCCGGCGAGCATAGATCAGCTATCCGATCGACCAAACTTTTTCTGGCGCGAAGGGGACCGACTTGGCAAATGGAGGAAAAAATATGCGTGTTGAAATGCTCGTGCAGCACGGTGCGTGCGATAGAGCCGCCGATAACGTCTGAAATGGTCGATCGATAGCTGGATCGTCCTCCCCCGCGCACGTCTACGTGGCCGCTTGACTGATAGTGTTTCACCAAGTCAGTGTGGCCTGGACGCACTTCTCCTTGTTGGCCAGAAAACTGCTCATAATCGGCGGATCGCTTGGCCGCTGAAAGTACGATCGCAGCGATGGGTTCTCCCGTGCTATAGCCGGCTTCATACGCCTGGGTCTGTAGCGAGAGCTCTCCCATTTCTAAAGAGAGTTTTGGCCCTGCTAAGAGGCGTTCGTGGTCATCGGAATACAAGCCCGAGAGAAATATGACCTTGTCGTCCTCACGGCGCGGCGTACCCAGTTTATTACTGCCCGGTCGTCGTCGATCCAAAAAGTGCTGCACGCGGGAACGCTCTATCCACGTGCCGGGTGGACAGCCGAACACGGTTGTAGATATGGCCGGTCCATGTGATTCCCCTGCGCCCGCTACGCCAAAGAGGGGGCCTCCCAGAATTTCCATATACATTTCCTTTTTTAGCAAATGAAATGTACGATTTGCGGTGCGGTGAATCAATTCGTGTATGCCGCAGGGTGTAGCGGCGATACGCTCCAGTCGTCTCGCCCTACAGAATAGATGTACTGCGTAGGCATAAGTGCTTTATTGAGAAAGGATTTATTGCTTGGTAATGACCATACGTTTTTTTACTATCTTTACTGTCTATGACAACGTGGTTCAGAGGGTTGTGCGACATTGCCGCCTTCTGCGTGTGAACTTCCAATATATTTTCTCACGGTCCTTTGAAAGCAGCCTTAACAAAGGTGATTGAGTAATGAGAGTGTTACTTGCCGAAGATGCTCAGGGAATGCGCAAGCTCATTAGCACGATGTTGCAGGGTATGGGAGCTCAAGAGATTATCGAAGCTGGCGACGGTTCTGAAGCGTGGGATCAGTTGGGCAATAACGACGTAGATCTCGTGCTAACCGACTGGAATATGCCGTCAGTAGATGGTTTGGAGTTTGTTGAAAGGGTGCGCGGATCTGCCGAATTTGACGATCTTCCCGTAATTATGTTCACGGCACGTGCGACAAAAGAAGATGTCCTGAAAGCGCTGCAGTCGGGTGTGGATACATACATAACTAAACCCTTTACGCCACAGGAACTATCCGCAAAGATCAAGGCTGTTTTTAACCGCCGAGGAAAGACGGCTATCCAACGCATTTTCTCCGAAACAGCACTGATTATTCGCGAGGATACCTTTCCACTCATCCTCATTGGTGAGGCCAATGCCAATCCAAGTCAAATTGCTCATGAAGCGAATAGATCAGTTGCTAACTTTCTTTCTGCAATTACAAGCGCTGTGCAACGGGTTGATGACAGAACGCCCGACTACAAAGTGGGCTACACGGTTTCCGACAGTACGAGAGATCTCAGTAAGCTCATGCACGCGGGAGGCGACCGTGTGAAAATGGTAGTTATTTCCTCAAAGTTGCCCGGAGGGGGAATTACCCTAGCTCGAATGGCGAGCATCAACAATCGCGGTTCAATGCGGATTTTTGTCGCCTGTGATAGTGAAAGCGAACTGGCGGATAAAGATCGTGCTCAATTAGAGCGCCTTGATGTATCTATCTTCGATCGACAGCATATGTTTCGAGATAATTTTGAGCAGCTAGTGACCGAAACAATTGTGTCTGCTATGAGTGAAGATACGCCCTCAGAGTTGCCTTCACCTGCAGAGATTCGCAAGCGTATTGAAAACGATGTGCGCAACATGGTAGATTTGCCTGTTTTACCTCAGGTCTATCACGATATCATGGCGTTAGACAAAGACGAAGACAGTGAGATTCAAGACTGGGTTACCGCCGTAGAAACGGATCCGCTCACGCAGGCACAGGTCATTCGCCGAACTAGATCCCCTCTGTACGGTTTTAAAGGGGAGATTAATGATGTGAACAAGGCCGTTATTCTGCTTGGCAAGAATACGGTTAAAGAGATCGTAGCTTCAAGTGCGGTAAAGCGGTCGTTTGCAGGGATTGAAGAGCAGGGTTTTAGCATTGAGGACTATTGGTTGCACAGCGTGGCCGTTGCGATTGCTGCGCGCATAATTTCCTTTGTGTACGACGAGCAAAAGTGGACCGCTCAAAACAAAAAAGACTTTGAAGAGTTGGATCTGGGAGAAGAAGCCGTAGCGGCATTAAAAGAAGCACGACTTTGGGAAAAATTTGCATTCCCTATAGACCAGCTAGATCCTTTTGTCGGTGGCATGATGCACGATATTGGCAAGGTGGCTTTGGTGCAGTGTTATCCCGGTATCTTCCCTCTTATTATGAGCGAGATGGAAGCGCAAAAATGGAATGTTCCCATGTTTGTGGGAGAGGGCGTTCTGGCTGGAGGAGCAAACCATAATTTAGTGGGTCGCGTGCTCTCAGAATCGTGGAAGCTGGGTTCGGGTTTAGCTGAGATGATTGAGTCTCATCACAGCCCTTCTTCAAGCGATTTATTCTCTCAGATGATTTCGCTGGCGGATTTTATGGCGGGCTGCACTTTTCCCTATCCCAAAAATAGCACTTACCCCATGGCGGGTTTTCTCGATGACGCGAGTCTATCTGCCAAATCAAAGGAACCGCCTGAGATAGATCTGGATTTCGAGGACGAAGGCGAGACAGAGGATCAGGCGCCTGAAAAAGGTGCAGAAGAAGAGGAAAAAGCGGAACAGGTCGGAGGGTATAAAAATGGAGCCTATTCTGGGTTGAGTCGGGAAGAGGCGGTGCATTATTTTTTACCCAAAGCAACGCTACACACCGCAGGTGGAGATCTAAATGCGCTGATACATATCGCGCGCCTTATTAAACCTACGGTCCTGAGAATAGTAAACGAAATGCGTAAGGGAAGTTAAAGAACTATTTTCGCAGTTTAGAGCAGGCGGTAAACGGGGAAATTAATGATCCAAAATACATCTTTTCTAGGTGAAGAAGAGCGGACTGAGCTTGTTGATTATTTGTATAATAAGACGGGCATAGACTATGCTGAGGCCGTGTTTGAATCGCTCGACGCATGTGTGCGACGGCGCGCTAAGTCGGTAGGAATAGAAAACGCCGCTCTGTATGTTAAATACGTGAAGGATGAACGCAGCTGCGGAGCCGAGTTGATGTATCTCATGGAGCCGGTGTCGACAGGCGAGACTTTTTTCTTTCGGCATGCAAATCAGATTAAGGCATTTACAAAGCTCATGGTCCAGATGGTCGCTGACCAGCGCGCCAGCGGAGATCGTAGCTTAAAGATTTGGGTCGCAGCCTGTTCTACCGGTGAAGAGCCCTATTCCTTGGCTATGATCGTGAAGGACCTAATTGGAGACGAGAATGATTGGGATATCATTCTGAAAGCCACCGATATAATCCCCCAGCGCATCGAGAAGGCGCGCACGGCGCGCTTTTCTGAACGCAGCATACGTCACGTAGATGAAGAGCACGTCGCAAAATATTTTACGGCGAATTCCGAAGGAGATATGCCCTATGCCCTCTGCGATGAGGTCGCGTCTATGGTGGAGTTTCACGCTGCTAGTTTAGTCTCTGTCTCAGAGGAGGAAACAAACAATCAGTACGACGTTGTATTTTGTCGCAACGTGTTAGGCTTCCTTGACGAGACGGCCAAGAAAAAAGCGCTATCGACTCTACACGACCGATTGAAGCCGGGCGGTTATTTGGTATTGGGACCTGCTGAGTCTCCGAGTGGATTGAGCGATGCGTTTCAGCGCTGTCCTTATTCTGTGCACAACTTTTTTAAGAAGCCCGAAAATCCGGTCGGTAATGGGCAAAGAGCAGAGGCGTCCGCTGCTATGACAGAGGACCTGTTCGCCGCAAAACGGCTACCGCATCTAATAGACCTCGTCCAGTTTATCGATCGTGGAACGTGCGATATCAGAGTCGATATTGATTCATCGCTCAGCAGTGCTATCGAGATGTTGAGTGCTGTTGCCGATGCGTTAAACGCGCTTCAGGATGATACTAAACTGACCGCAGAAGCGCGTGAAAAAATCGAGCAAATGGATCAGCAGTTTATGCGGGCAATGCTCTTTTTGCAGGTCGGGGACCGCATAACGCAGAAATCTGAGGCGCTGCGTGCGTCGCTACAAGAGCTATCGGATTACCTAATAGGGGACGACGCTGAAGCGCCAGATTTGAACGTTAGCATCTCTAGCTTTGATGAGAATATATTACCTGCTAAAAGTGATGAAGAGCGCGACGAGAATGCGATGTCGCAGGATGATATTGATGCGCTATTTGGCTCTTAGGTCCAATAGCAATATTCTGCGCGTAGGGGGTTTGGCGTTAAGTATCCTCTTTGAGATCGGGGCCGAACAGGTGGTTGCTAGCTTCGTTTAGGAATACGTTGCCATTTTGTAAGATGAGCTTGCAGCGCTTGCCTTCCGTCAGATTTAACTCTTTGGTTTGAGTAATCCAGTCTTCGCCACCAATGTAGGTATAGGTAAGGCTCATCGTCTTCTGTTGGTCATTGCCTAGCTGACAGGCTATGTTACAGTCCGCGATCTTTTCGGACCGTATTTTCCCACCGCTAACGTGAAACTTCCATCTCGGATATTCAATTTGGAAAAAAGGGGCTAACTGTCCGTCCACTTTAAGCACCATAGGAGCACTTGCCAAGCGGTCCACGATGCGCTGGACGTACGATTCGCCTGATTTGAGCCAAAGTCTGAGTAATTTGGGGAGTAGATAGTCTGCTATGAGTTCAACTTGGCTCGTATAGAATTCCTCACCGCGCGTTCTTCGCAGGTTGGATCCGATGCCTCCGCTGTTAGCCTGGCGCAGGCCTTCGGTCACTGTCTCATTAAGCGCTGTCTTGAAGCGAACTACCTCATCGGCGTCGTTTTCGTCATCGCGCAGATTTTCTGCTTGTGCAACTATATGGCGGAGTAGACCCATCGAGTCGAGCTGAACCTTTTGTCCGTTTGTAGAGACTCGAAAGACGACCTTTTGATTTTTCCCTCTGCCCACAGTCAAACATACTTGGTATGGAAAACCTTTTAAGCCGCGCATCAAAATGCTGCGGGCAGTAGCTTCGCGCTGTGTTATCTGATGGCGTTCTAGTTTGCGTAGACGCCTCAAGGCGTGTTGTGCCTGGTCGAAGAAGCCGGGGTCGCTGGTGGCTTCAAGGACGATCCAAGCATCTTCGTTACTCGATCCCTTACTACCCATATTGTGCACGATTTCAACGTGGCGACAACCCTCGAGGCGGCCGCTGAGTAGATTGCCCGCTTTGACTCGATACGCGCCAAATACTTGGCCGCTGAGTGAACCGAGAACTGTTACAGGGCGTGGGTGTGCTAATTTGAGTTGAGCGCCAGCCTCTATGCTGCGCAAGACTAATACGGGGCCTCTACGAGGGAGACCGCTTTCGTCTAGGTCTTCGAGTTCAACCGTTCCCTCAACGGAGCCTAAAACCGTACCATTTTGGGACTCAATGCGCGCACGCAGTTTGTCTAAATTATTCTTGATATCCGCCATACAGTCCTGGGGCAGTGGACGTATTGATACACGAAATTGCTGCGGTTAGATCGCTACACTGCACTCAGCACTTTGTCGATCTTTGCCTTGATGGTTTTGGGATCAAAAGGTTTTGTTACGTAGTTGTTTACGCCGGCGCGCATGGCTGCCACAATATCTTGCTTCATATTGCGCGTGGTAACCATAAGAATGGGTAGACTGGCTAGCTGAGGGTCGGCACGCACGGCTTGTACTAACTCTAAGCCGTTCATAATTGGCATGTTCCAGTCCGTCAGCAGCAGCTCAAAATCACCTTCTGCTTTCAAGCGCGCTAGTGCGTCCTTGCCGTGATCAGCTTCTACAATGTTTTTATACCCGAGTCGCTTGAGCATTTGAACTACGATGCGACGCATTGTAGGTGAGTCGTCAACTACGAGAACTTTCATATCATATCTCCATATAAGTGCGTTAATTTGCTCTCTTGTGAGGAGACGAAAATCAACGCCTATGGCCCCCAAAGATAGGCCCTTCAAAAGGGCTGTGCAAACGTGTATCAAACCACGCGTATTGTCTTTTAAAATGGCATAGCTTCGATTACTAATTATATCTATTCTCATATATCGGCGGTCTACGCGCCTACCACAACAATTGGGAAAAATACATGTTCGAAACGGCCGAATTGGGACGCAAGGTAACTAAAAGAGACTTCAAGATACAGGTACCCGCTCTGCGCACCGAACTGCTGAAAGTGCAGCAAGAGCTCAGGCGTGAAAAGAAATTTCAGGTTATGATCGTCTTAGGGGGAGTCGACGGAGCGGGTAAGAGCGAGATGGCCAATACGCTGAGTGATTGGATGGATCCGCGTGGGATTGCCACGCATGCGTTTGGTCTACCCACGGAAGATGAACGAGAGCGCCCGGAGTACTGGCGCTACTGGAAGACGCTGCCGCCTAGAGGAGATATAGCAATCTATCTCGGTGCGTGGTATTTGCGTCCTTTATTAGACAATGCGTACGGACGCACTGGATTAGCAACCTATGATCGCGATCTCAATCGGATTGTTGCCTTTGAGCGCGAACTAGTTAACGACGGTGTGCTGATACTTAAATTCTGGATGCACTTAGGCAAGAAAGCGCAAAAGAAACGGTTGGATGCACTGGAGAAAGATCCTCTAACGCGCTGGCGTGTAACCGATCGTGAAAAAGAGAACTGGACGATGTATGATAAATTTGAGGTCGCATCAGATCGACTTATACACAAAACCAATACGGCAGAGACGGCTTGGCACATTGTCGAGGGAGAAGATCCAAATTATCGAACTCTTACCGTAGTTCGCACGGCGCTGAATGAAATACGACAGAGACTGTCTGCAAAAAGCGTGAACGCGTCGGCAGTACCCTCATTTGTCTCCAGCGATCAAGAGCCTGCGATTAACGTCTTACGCCATCTGGATTTGAATCAGGATCTGAGTAAGAAAGAGTACAAAATTCAGTTGGAGAAATACCAAGGTCGTCTCAACCGTCTGGCTTTAGAAGCGCGTCGATCCGGTCTTTCGACTATTCTGGTATTCGAAGGTGCTGATGCTGCTGGCAAAGGGGGGGCTATTCGTCGGCTGGTCGCTGCGCTGAATGCGCATCAGTACAAGGTGATTCAAATTGCCGCACCGACAGATGAAGAAAAGTCGCGTCACTACATGTGGCGCTTTTGGCGGCATCTACCTCGCGCTGGATTTATCACTCTATTTGACCGGAGTTGGTACGGACGGGTGCTGGTCGAGCGGATTGAGAAGTTTGCGACGGAGGGCGAATGGAAGCGCGCCTATGCAGAAATAAATGACTTTGAAGAACAGCTAGTCGAGAGCAACGCCGTCGTTATTAAGTTCTGGATTCATATCTCGAAGGAAGAACAGTTAAAACGCTTCTCAGCTCGAGAGA
>CALDFW010000071.1 GCA_937942165.1 uncultured bacterium
ATACTCGGCCCCATTGATATCGTCTTTGTTCACGATCCAAGTTCCGATGCGGATATGGACGTGATTATGGGGCCCGGCGGCGCGCTTGAGGTGTTGGAAGAACTGCGCACGCGCGGCGAGATCCGCGCCATTGGCCTGGGCAACCGCACCCATCGCTGGCAGCGACACATCATCGATAGTGGACGGGCCGACGTCATCTTGCCTTCCTACGACTATCATCCCATACGCCAGTCCATGGCCCCACTGCTCGACCACGCCCATGCGGCCAATGTCGGCGTGGTAAACGGCTCGCCTTATCAATCGGGCCTATTAGCGGGTATTGACCTAGAGGCACTAGCGGCCAGTCAGGGAGAAAACCCCGACATTGAGCGCGCGCGACAAATCTATGCGTGGTGCCGTGCGCAAAACATAGAAGTAGGAGCCCTCGCCGTTCAGTTTAGCATGCGCGAACCGCGCATTGGCGCCACGCTCGTCGGGCCGCGCACCGTCGCTGAATTGGAGGATAACCTCCGCCACGCAACGGCCTCTATCTCCGAAGCGCAGTGGGCGGCGTTTGCAGCGTTCTTGGCAGACCTGCAGCCACCGGCTGCCCCAGGTGGGGAAGCGCTATAAGCAGCATGAGTCTGAACCCACTCTCTTCTTTTCTATATCGCATGATACTCTGGCCCGGTCTATGATCCTTACACATCACACATTACGGGAGGCTTCAATTGGAATTTAGCATAGCCACTATCCGTCAGCAGGACCCCTGGTACTGTGATCCGGAGACGGCAATACGCCTGTCGACCTGGACCGAAGCACCTGGCGGCCTGCGGACGCACTACGAACATCCCGTTGTCGGCGACGACCCTTTAACAAAAGAGCGGGGCCTGCCGGTCACGGTCGTAGCGGGCGTGGAAGACGGACCTGTGCTGCTGCTGATTGCCGGTGAACACGGCAACGAGTACGAATCCATTATTGCCCTGCAGGAAGCGCTTAGAGCGCTCGACCCCACCGCCCTTAGGGGCAAAGTGGTAGGAGTCAACTGTTGCTCCGTCGACAGCTATCTCTATCAAAGCCGGGTAGCCAACGCCGATGGACAAAACCTAGCCCGCGTGTATCCCGGCAAGGCCGACGGAACGCTGACAGAGCGCGTAGCCTTTACGCTGCAGAATGATTTTCTCGGTCAGGCCGCCCCCCATAAACCCACGTTGCTAGTCGCATTGCACACCTTTGGACCGAGGCTTATGGGCGCCACCCTTTCAGGCTACAATATCTATCCGGGGGAACCGAGCCTGAGCAGGACACAGCGACAGGTCAGCCTGCAGACGGGCTTGCCGTTAGTGTGGGGACACGAGTTTGATGCCAGCCATGCCGCCGCCTCGGTAATGGGTCACGAGGCCAGCGGTCGCACGGCCCTGTATGCCGCTTTTTTGGCTGGAATTCCAGCGGTTTATTGGGAAACGGCTTGGGGTATGGGGGGCGAGGCCGAATATATGCGCGGTCTGTCTCGGCTGATGGTTCATCTAGGCATGGTAGACGGCGAAAATGCGCCGCTGGAACCGCGCGAATTTATTGAATCCGTCGGCCACGGCGCCGGACTGATGTCGTCGCACAATCAGAGTCCAGTAGCCGGTTTGTGGCGCCCGACAGCAGCGGTCTGGGATCGCGTTCGACAGGGAGACTTGCTGGGCACGGTGTACGACCTATATGGCGACCCCGCACACGAGATGCGCGCCCAGCGTGACGGCGTGGTGATATCAGTACCCAAAAATCAGTATCTGGATGCAGGTACGCACTGCGGCATCGTATTATAAAAAGCGCGCTAAACTATCCGCGCAGTGGGTGCAGCGTATATTCAGCACGTGATACCTGCATGGAGCGCATACTCTCCATCAAACTGCCTGATAAGGAGCCCCTATGAACCAGACAATCACAGCCTACTTATGTGCGGCCGTGTGCGCCTGCTACCTTGCAGCCTGCACGCCGCTAGCGGTTACACCACAAACCGCAGAGGAAAAGCAGCAGGCCTATGAAAGGGCGCGTTTTCCCGCAAAGATCGTATTCGATCCAGCCGCCCCGCAGGCCGTTTCCGGTTTTTTTCGCATGGGGCGCGTGGCATCAGACAATATGTCCAACACCGACGTCCTGACAAAGGTTGGCAATCTGCGCGACTTGGAGATGATTGTAGATATCGTAAACCAGTATACGGAAGTGCGCGCAGAGATTTCACCCAGTATAACCTACAGTGACCCGCGCTTGTTCGACCTGCCTATCATCATACCGCAGAGCCCCCCCAACGAAATCGAACGGGCGCAGCTAACAGACTACTTGCTGAACGGGGGATTCGTCATGGATGCATCGCTGGGTTTCGATGCGTACCGCGAAGGACTCGAAAAGTATGGAGGGCTCGTCTGGGGACGCGACGCTTGGGTCGAGCGCGTGCCAGATGGCCACCCCATTTTCAGCTTCTTTTTTGATATACGCATGAAAGAGAATATGCTGCCTGCCCCAACGGGTATGCAGGGCCTATTCATCAAGGATCGACTCGTCGCCATTTCATTTGCCGGGTTGGGCGTTCAAGACGAACGCGAGATCCGCGAAGAAAATGTGCGCGACCTTGGTTCGGACGAAGACCGCTCCGCCGTGCCTCAGCTCGATGAACAGTCCGTGCGAGCGATCAATGAGGCGCGCGTCAGTCGATTCAGCAGCATGCGATTCCAGCAGATGACGGTCAACGCGGTGCTCTTTGCCCTCACGCAGGAAGGATCTATTGCGCGGCGCGCGACCGATTGAGACGAGACAAGATCGGCCTATGCGTATTGAGCGACTAGGGTGCGCAGCTGCTCAGCGGCCAAACGAATCACGTCGCGGTCACCGCAGGCGTTGATGTCTTTACCCTCAAATACGACCGTCAGCGGTCCGTTATAGCCGGCGTCGACGAGCATCGGCACAATTCGATCGTAGTCGAGATATTCCTCCCGGCCCGAATCGATCTTAAAAAACTTGGCGCGCACGTGCGTTGCGTAGGGCGCCGTCTCCCGGATATAGTCGTAGAGCGGATGGTCGGCCGGCGTGGGACCGCCGCCGTTGTACATCGGCGCGTCCTTCCACTGACCGGTGTCTAGCAGGAACGTAAAGTTGGGGCGGTCCGTTTCTTCAAGAATTCGACGCACTTCGTCCCCGGTAGAAGGGTGGTTCTGCAGCCCAACGGAAATTCCCTTTTGCGCGGCGTAGTCGGCAATCTCTTGAAAGCAGCGTATCTCGCGCTGCTGATCCGCGCGATCGGCCAAGATTCCCGTAAAGATGCGAATCATAGGCGCGCCAAGGAACAGCGCCACGTCGACGTCTTCCTTGGCCGATGTCACCTTTTCAGCCAGCTCTTCATCCGTTCCAGAGAAGTGGCCGATCGAGGCGAGATAGCCCACCGAAAG
>CALDFW010000072.1 GCA_937942165.1 uncultured bacterium
CCAATAAAAACGGCCAGCACCACCCGCGCTTGGTCTCCGGCAATGGCCGGCACCTCGTGGATTAGGCGCGTGTTAAAAAAGTAAAGATCTCCCGGTTCCAACGAGACCTGACATCGTCCTAGCCCCCGCTGGTCGGCGTATTCGGTAAAGGTATCCTCTTCTATATAGGGCTGTATTTCAGGCGTCCAAATGCACTGGTGTAACATCCCCTGTGCTCCCGGGCCGCTGGCGTCTGCATTTTGCAGGCACAGCACTCCGGCGAACTGGTGTTCAAAGCGATATACCGAGTAGTCGGTGCGTCCTTCGCGCAGGACGACGTGGTCTATGTGTGGCTTGTAGCGCTGGCCCTCGTAGTGGATTCGAAATATGGCAGGTCCGTAGCGGCGTCCGTCGGGTTCGTAGGCGGTCTTCACCTCTTTGCCCGGGCATAACGAGGTCAACGCCTCATAGAGGCACTGCACCGGATCGTCGTATCCCTTGAAGAGAAAGTCAAAGAGAAAGTGCGTCGTCTGCGCGTGCTGCAAAAATCGCTCTTTATCGCTGCCGCGATTGCCCAAGCTCGTGCCGATATCAATGCGCGGGCGTCCGTCGTCCGCGGAGCGCGGTTCGGCCCGATCGCGCATGAGTCCCATATCGATAAAGCGGCGCACCAGTCCAAGGCAGTGGTCTGGGTTATAGGCTTGGCGAAGTACGAAAGCCGGACACTCCGCCTGTGCGAGCGATCCAATCGGATTTTCGTAGCGCTGAGTAATGGTATCTATATCGGGTTCAACGGCGGTCCACGGGGTGCTGTTTTCGCTGGGCATCACTCGGAAATCCTTTCGGTCGATCATCGGGTATAGAGCGCGAAGGAGGCGCCTCGCCTAATATAGATCGGCGCGATCTGCTTGCAAGGTGCCGTGGGAGCAATCCATATAAAAAATCCCATCCGACGCCTCGTACTTGCGTCGCCGGATGGGAAGGAGTTGTATCGTAGGGCATGTCCCGCCCTAGGGGCTAATCGAAAAAGCCTTTATCCGCTTCGGATAGGTATTTCTTGGCCTCTTCAATCCGAAAATCAACGCCAATGCCCGGACGTTCGAGCACGGCTACGTGGCTATCTACGACGATGGGATCAGGCAGGCCATCGACGATATCGTACCACCATTCCGGATTTCCCGTTGGATATTCAAAAGCGATGTAGTTAGTGGGCATAGTTGCTCCGACCTGAACCAGTGCTGCTAGACCCAATAGTCCGTCGAGCGTGCCGTGCGGAGCCATGAGGATGCCGTGTAGGTCGGCGTACTCAGCGATCCACTTTAGTTCGGCGATGCCGCCGACGTCGCATGGGTCGGGACCGACAATGTCGAGGCAGCGTCCTTCGATCAGCTCGACAAAGTTCTGTCGCAGGTAGAGCTGTTCTCCGGTGTGTATACGCGTCGAAGTACTTTGCGTTACCTCGCGGTAGTTGTCGGCCAATACGTAGGGTACGTAATCGCCGGTGAGCATGTCTTCTAGCCAAGCTACATTCATGCTCTCAACGGCCTTGGCCAAGCGAATGGCATCTGGCACGACAAAGCCGGGGCCGCAGTCGAGCGCTAGCTCAACGTCATCGCCACACACTTCTAGCATCGCCTCAATGCAGGCCATGATGTGCTTGAATCCCTTGGGAGTCAGCATGCCTCGGTTGGGATGTTGGGGTTGATCGGTGGGCTCGCCGTAGAAGAAGTCCGGAATTTGCGCGGGCATTGGACTGTGGAATGCGATCCCTTGCTTGATGATGCTAAATTTCTCTGGCCGATCTTTCATCTTGGCCATGCTTTCGGCGAAGTGCTGCGGTTCGTGGCCGTCCATGTGAAAGCGAATATTGCCGTTGTAGCAGCGCACCCTGTCGCGGACCTTGCCACCGAGCAGCTTGTATACGGGCAGGCCAGCGGCTTTGCCGGCGATATCCCACAGGGCCATTTCGATGGCGCTAACTGCGCTGCCCCAAGGCTTGAAGCTGGCCAGGCGGCGGATGCGTTGCATAACGCGTTCGACGTCAGTGGGATCCTGTCCGAGGATGCGACTCTCGTAAAAGAGAACGTGCGATTTTATGTAGTCTGCTTTACTTGCTTCGATCTGGCTATATCCGGAAATACCTTCATCGGTGCTGATGCGTAAGATGGGATGGTTGCCCAGTATTGCACACTGGAGTCCAGTAATCTTCATCGGAGGCCTTTCTTGTGTGGGGTGGCAACGCGCGGGTGGAGTCGACTGTTTTTCACGATAAATACACCGTTAAAGCGTCGCTGATTTGGATGGAGAACCCGCAGATTGGATCGCAGTATTGGTCGTCCTCAAACGCCTAGCTGCTTTTTAATCAGTTCCTGCACGAGCTGGGGGTTGGCTTTGCCCTGCGTAGCCTTCATAACCTGTCCCATGAGAAAGCCAATGGTTTTGAGATTGCCTTCGCGAATCTTTTCGGATGCATCGGGATTGTCTGCTATCACCTGAGCTACGGCACCGTCTAGTTCGCCGCTGTCTGAAATCTGCGCTAGTCCCTTTGCTTCGACAAGTTCGGCAGGAGTGCCGCCATTTTCCCATATTTCGTTAAATACTTCGCGCGCTGCGTTCTGGTTGATGGTTCCTCTCTCCACTAAGAGGATCAGCTCTGCTAGCGCGGAGGCTGGCACCTTAATATCTTGACTGTCTCCATCGTCCCTGTTGAGACGGCGGAACACTTCGCCCGTAACCCAGTTTGCCACCTGCTTGGGATCTGCGCCATCCCCGCGTGCAGCCTCCTCATAATAGCTGGCGATGTGCTGGTCTTCTATGAGCACGGCGACGTCCTGTTCACCCAGGCCATACTCGCTGATAAAGCGCGCGGCTTTTACTTCGGGTAGCTCTGGTAGTTCGCCGCGCGCCGCGTCGATCCACTCGTCGCTTAGTCGGATGTCGAGGAGGTCGGGCTCGGGAAAGTAGCGATAGTCTTCCGAGGTTTCTTTAGAGCGCTGTTCGCGCGTGGCGCCGGCGTTCTCATCCCACCCCATTGTGACCTGTCTGACCTGTCCGCCTTCTTCAATGACCTGCTCTTGGCGCTTAACTTCGTACTCGATCGCATTGCGCACGGCGCGAAAGGAATTGAGGTTTTTGACTTCGACTTTTGTGCCGTATTCTGTCGCACCTTGGGGGCGAATGGAAATATTGGCCTCGCATCGCATGGCGCCTTTTTCCATATCGCCCGTAGAGGCCCCTAGGTAGCGCACGACCTGACGAATCTTGGTCAGGTACGCGTAGGCTTCCTCGGCCGAACGAATGGAAGAATCGGTGACTATTTCCATCAGGGGAACGCCTGCTCTGTTGTAGTCAACCAGACTGGAGCGTCCCTCGTGCTGTAGTTTACCCGTGTCTTCTTCGAGGTGCACGCGCACGACGCCGATGCGCTTGACGCCTTCTTCGGTTGCAACATCGACATAGCCATCCGTGCACAGGGGAAGTTCATACTGGGAGACCTGATATCCCTTGGGCAGATCTGGATAGACGTAATTTTTCCGAGCGAATACGTTGTGCGGTTGCACGGTGCAATGCAGCGCCATGCCGGTCATAGCTGTCAGCTGCATAGCCCGTTCGTTAATTACGGGCAGGGCCCCGGGCTGGGCCGTGCAGACCGGACATACGTGCGCGTTGGCCTCGACTTGAAAATGGTCGGCCGGACAGCGGCAGAACATTTTAGATTGCGTGTGCAGCTCGACGTGCACTTCCATGCCGATAACAGTTTCGTAAGACACGATCCGAAGTCTCCTTGGCGTAGGACTGGGCGTGATGGGATAGAAAAAATGCGTCTTATGGATGAATTTGGCCAGTCTATATTCCGTGCTCAGGCGAAAAGAACGTGCTCCTTTAGAAAGTTATCTACGTCGCGGTAGAATCGTTCAATCGTTTCGCTCCGACGCCAGCCATGTCCCTCGCCCTCGTATAGATGATACGCGTGTGGCACGCCGCGCCTGCGCAAATTAGCCACGATTTCCTCGGCCTGTGCCGGCGGCACTACGCGGTCTTCACTGCCCTGAAAGAGAGCGATTGGATCGCGTATGTTATCGGCCGCAAATAGGGGCGAACGCTCTCTGTATAGGGGAGCGGATTGCGGCAGCGGTCCCAAGAGTGAATCCAGATAGTGCGCCTCGAATTTGTGCGTGTCAGCCGCTAGGGAGAAGAGGTTGGAAATTCCGTATAGGCAAAGTCCTGCGCGAAATGAACCCGGGTAGGCAGTGAGCGTGCGGAGTACGGTGTAGCCGCCTGCGCTGCCGCCGCACAGCACCATTCGATCGGGGTCCGCCAGATCGGCGTCGCACAGATACCGCGCCGCACTAAGCGCATCGTCTACGTCGGTTGCGCCCCAGTTTCCGCGAAGCGCTTCCATATAGGCGCGTCCGTGTCCCGTGCTGCCGCGGTAGTTGAGATCGAGAAATGCCCATCCGCGCGTGGCAAAGTACTGGGCGCGTGCTTCAAAGCCCATTTCGACTGAAGATGTAGGCCCTCCATGCACGTTGACGACGAGCGGCGGCTTGCCTGTGCCGACAAATTGTTCGCTCGTCGGAGGATAGTAAAGTCCGTATACGGTACCGTCATCAGTGCCAGACCACGACACGGCCTGGGGCTGCGATAGCTGATCCGGCGAGAGCGATTCGCTGCTGGATCGTACGTGCACGCGTGCCCGGTTAGCTCGGCCGCTAACGATGCGTGCGGGGACCGTGGGAGAGGATGCAATACAGGCGAGGTGATTGCCACGAGGCGCTGGAGTAATCTGCTCCACGTGGTCGTATTGAGCTAAACTCTCGACTGGTTCGACCGCGCCTCCGTCTGGCCCGAGTGCATAGGCGCGTCGTCCTCCTCGCTCGCTGCGCACAAAATAGAGCGTGCCGTCAGGGGCAAAGCCGAAAGCACGCAGTCCCTGTATCCAAGCGGGCGTAGCGATATCGCAGCGTTCCTCTGTCAAACGGAGCTCGGTATCCGCGTCTATATTGCGGCACCAGAGCTGGCTCCAGCCCGCGCGGTCGGAAGCGTAGACCAGCGAGCGGCCATCGGGAGAGAAGCAGGGCTGAGAGATTGACTCGTCGCAGCCGCCAGCTACGGTGAGTTGACTGCGGATATAGGGCGTTCCATCGCCTCGGTAGCCCATCGTAGCCAGTACGAGGCGGGTGCCGTCCCAGGGCATTTGCGGATGGTCCCATTCAATCCAAGCCAACAGGCGTCCCTTGGGATGCCAGCACGGTTGCATGTAGAAATCGGCACCCTGCGCGAGGATCTGCGGCCACATTTGGCCCTCGGCGTCGACCAGAGCCAGTCGATCAACGCCCTCAGCGCTGTGGACATAGGCGATATGGCGCCCGCTGGGTGAGGGCGTTGGTGAAGCGGCATGGCCGAAAGCGGGTGTGATTACTCGATGAATACCCGCGGACAGTGGCTGTTTACAGAGACGTCCATCGCTGGCCACAAAGTAGGCGTTGCCGTTGGCTACAGAAAAGTCGCCGCCGCCGTAGGCGACCTCCGCTCGCACGGACAGCGTAGTCGTCAGATCGCGCGGCGCGTCGTCGCCCCGCTGGCTGACAAGCACGCCGCGTGCTCCTCGGCCCTCTAACCAGACTAGCGTTTTTCCATCGCTGTCCCAACGGACATCGCGCAGGCGCTTAGCCTGTGCCAATTCGACCGGGTCGAGCGGGCTGGTCCACAGGCCGTGGGGAAGGGATTGCCGATCAGACATGCTCCATCAGTTCAATTTTGACGTTGTCGGGGCCGTTGATGAAAATGATGCGCATGCCGTTTTCCAATTCGACTGGGCCCATCCAAACGGAAACACCATGACGTTCAATATCGGCCAGGGTTGCATCGAAATCATCGCTGGTCAGCGCAAAGTGGTCCAGGCCCTGATAGCGTCCCAGTTCCATATCGGAAAAGTCGCGGTCGGTTACGGTGACCTGAACCGATCCTATATACACCTGAACCCAAGTTGCTCCTCCCCGTTCAAAGGGGGCATCTGCGGTGGCTTGAAAGACCTGCTTGTACCAGGCAACGGTTTCTTTGACGTTTTTCGTCTCATGGTGGACGTGATTGAACGTGTAATTAGGCATGATATCCTCAGCTATGAGATGGTTTTTGGCGAAAGCGAGCGTAGGCGTCAGACGTCAATAAATCGCTCAGGACGACGCGTTGGCCGTCCAATGCGTCCGAAACATTGGCGCCTAGCACGGCGGCGTGACTGTTGATACTCGACGAGAATGTGTTGAGAAGGGGAACGCTACTCTGTTCCTTAACGGCTTGCACAAACGAACGGCTTATTTCTAGCGTGTTGTTATTGCGCGGTCCGAGTGAGAGTGGGTGGCGCAGCGCTTCCTGATCTACCGCGCCTTCGGGGGGATAGGGTCCATCGTAGTAGTAGGCGACGGGGCCGTCTTTCTCCAGTTTGAGATGGCCGCGGTCCCAAATGATGTCTTGATAGGCATCGCCCCAGAACGTTTTGCGCAGACGCGACATCATCAGATTGGCAATTACGCCGCTTGAAAAACCGTAGGTCACTGAGTAGGCATAGGGATTGTCACCGCCGTCTTCGATATCCTCTGCGTCGCGATGAATATAGCGTGCCTCTACCCAGTCAATGTCGCCGGCCCAGTAGCGCATGAGGTCCGTCTGGTGAATGCCAGCCTCGACAATGGTGCCGCCCGACCAGGAGCGATTGGCGGCCCAAACTCTGTTCTGAGGTCCGCCAACGGCTTCAGTGCGCGTGTGCTTGACCGAGTGGGACTCGAGCGTGCCGTTAACGACGTCCGTGATCATCACTAAGCGTTTGTCGGCAAGGAACTCACGTATGCCGGTGTGCCAGCTGTCGTGCCGTTGATTAAACCCCACCGTTGCTATGATCCCGGATCGCTCTATCACGCGCTCCATCTCGAGCGCTTCGTCGAGAAATAGGCTGACGGGTTTTTCCACAAAGAGGTGGATGCCGCGCTCGGCTGCCTGCAGGATTTCTCCTTCGTGCAGCGAAGGTGGGATGGCAAAGTAGATGGCGTCTAGCCTGCTGTCGGTAAAAAAATCCGAAAAGTTTATATAGGTTTTAATGTCGCCCATGTGGAAGCCATCGACGTAGCCCGCGATCTTTTTTTCAGCGAGGTTGTCCGCAGTTGGATCGCAGAGGGCAACAATCTCAGCATCTTCGACCTTCCAAAGCGAGTTTAGGTGCTGCAAGCCGCGTTGGCCAAGGCCAACGATCCCGATTTTTACTGCACTCATGATATATCTCCTATGGCAGTGATTCGCTGAAGTATTGCAAAAAAAGAGCCTTTGTCAAGAGGAGTTTGCCGGGGGTGAAATATCTTTGTACTATTACGGAAGGAGCACAGTCACAGCATGGAAAAACACAGCATAGATCCAGAATGGGACAACGTATTTCGATGCGTTGAGCAAGAAGAGACGTCGGTGTTAGACGTGCTGGTCCACGTCCCAATTTTTAGCCTGTTGACGTCGCGTGAACTGCAGCGCATTGCACAGGCCATGCATCTGCGCACATATGCAAAAGGGGAGTGCGTTATTCGCAGCGGTGCATCCCAATCGGGCTTCTACGTAATCTTTAGAGGTTCAGTAGACGTAGTCGGCCGGACGGGCAGTGTAGTGGGCACGCTGCACTCCCCAGAGCTTATTGGCGAATTTGCTCTGCTCGACGACAGTCCGCGCTCTTCTTCCCTAGTTGCGGCAGAGCCGAGTGAGCTCATCGGCTTCTTCAAGCCAGACCTAATGGACATCCTGGTCACTAATCCAGAGCTAGGCTGCAAGATCCTGCTGCGCATGTCGGAGGAAATGGCGTGCAATTTGCAGCGCGACTATGCGAAGTTGTGCTCTACCGGATTTCCCTTTAATCCATCCGATAAGGGTATGGCAATGGACCCGATGGCCCAGTGAACGAAAAAAAGAAGCGTTCCGAAAAGAAAAAGGGGAAGAAAAAAGCCCCAAGCGGTAAGGCCTCTCTACTCACGCGCCTGTTTGGCGGTCGGCAGAAGAAACGGCCCAAGCCGCCCTCAAAAGAGAAGGCCAAGCCGCTTACGTCCCTGCAGCGCTCTATCGCCGAAATACAGCAAATGACAAAGATCGGTCAGCGCGATCCGGAGCGTTTGGCGCAGCTACTGATTACGATGCTGGGCAAGGAGCGTGCAAAGGAAGAGGCCGATCGGCAGGAGTTTGAGCAGCAGGTATGGGATATTGTGCATCGAGAAGATGAAAAGAAAGCGGACGCATCCGATGACGAAGATGCGCCCGCTACTAAGCCTACCTAATTAATCTGGCAGATGCGCCTAGTCCAGCGTGTCGCATATGCCTTTCAAATAGTGCAAGCTACCTGCGGCAATGGTGCGTGGATCAGGCGTAAAGTCAAATACTTCCACAGATACATAGCGCTGGTAGTCTAGCTCGTTGAGCGTTTTGAGAACAGAGGTGAAATCCGTATCTCCGAATCCCGGTCCGCGTTTGTTCGCGTCGTTAACGTGCACGTGATATAGGTGCTTACCAGAGTCGCGTAGCAGCTGCGAGACTTCAATCTCTTCCGTTGATCCAGAACACACGTCGACCATTGTTTGAAAGTTGGGATGATCAATTTCGGCGACCATGCTACGCGCATCTTCGCAGGTAGAAATAATATTGGTCTGGTCCTTACTCAGTGATTCTATGCAGAGGTAGACCTCGTGTTCCTCAGCCAAATCCAGGCTGGCTTCAAAGGCGTCTCGCATGCGCTGCCAGCACTCGTTGTGATTCCATCCTTCCCGAACGTTGCGCTGCATGGGAGATCCAATAATCATCACCTGTCCGCCCAAGTCACCGCAAAACTGTACTAAACTTCTAAAATAGCTTTTCGTGCGTTCGTAAATCGCTTGGTCTGGATGGGTAATATACAGCCCTTCTGGGCTGGCTAGCAGCCAGTGAAGGCCTACAATTTCAACGCCGCTGCGTTCGGCTGCAGCGCGAATCTCACTGCGCCGCTGGGTGGATATATCCTCGACGC
Source organism: uncultured bacterium (assembly GCA_937942165.1). Lineage (GTDB taxonomy): Bacteria > Latescibacterota > UBA2968 > UBA8231 > UBA8231. The sequence goes on from CALDFW010000072.1 coordinate 9,005, forward strand.
TAGGAGCGATCGTGAAGGGAGCTATTTCCACGCCGTCATATCCCAAGTCAGCGGCATAGGAGAAGACGTCTTCTACTTTCCAATCTTCAAAATACTCATTGCAGGTGGCGAATTTCACGTAGAGGCCTCCGTTTCTATGGAATGTAAAAAGCCGTTTTGCACAGCGCTGCAACGCGCGTGCTGTCCCAAAGATAGGTGCTGCAGAAATACGTTCAAGTATTCCTTGAAACCCACCTGTGTAATTGGGGAAACGGCAACGTAGAAGCGGGGTTACGCATAGAGGCCTCGTAGCCCCTTTAAGTGCTCCCCATGTTGACCGGCACGCTCGTTGCACTGTCGCTCCTAAAGGAGCGCAATTATGTGGTGGGTACTCGTCTGTATTGGAGCAGGTGTGGGAATGGCGAAAGCGAATAGTGTGCAGCCCGAAGAGAGGGCTATGCGGCAGAGGCTAGAAGATCAGCGAAGCGAGCATACCTATCGGATGCGTTGGCGAGTGCGCGGTTGGAACGGCTGGCAAACCTATGGGCGGATCGAATGGGAGAGTGAGGATCAGCGCGCTTTTTTTTTGCACGAGCGCGATGCAGGAGAGCGCTGGGCTGATTTCTATACTCTGCATTATACCCGTCGCGCAAAATGGGGTGAAATCGCCTTGGGAGATGTCCGACCCAAGGCAGGAGGGGGGATGCTGTGGGGGCGGGGACGACACGGGATGCCGACGGGGCGGTGGTCGCTGAGGGAGAGCCGAGATCTGGGATATCGATCTACGGGTGAGAACGGGATCGTGCGCGGTGTGGCATGGCGCCATCAGGTCGCCGGATGGAAGTGGATGATTGCAGGGGGACGAGCCCACTTTGACGCTCGACTCGGACCGGAAGGAGACGTTGTTTCGCTGCCAAAGAGTGGGTTGCACAGGACGCCGACCCAACGAGATGGGCGTCGTTTGCTCTACGCGGATGCCGGTGGAGGCAGCGTTGAACGACAGAGTGCTGTGGGGAAACTTGGCATGTCCTTTCAGTATGCGCAGTTTTCACGTCGGCTCGACCTGCGCAGGAGGGGACGCACGCCGTGGGACTTTACCGGTGTGCGCCAAGCGCTGTGGTCTATGCACGGTTCGCGGACGGGACGCTTGGGCGCTTGGTCAATGGAGCTGGGCCGCGACGCTCGGGGCCGTTGGGCGGCCATCGCACAGGGCGTGTTGCGTTACAGCGCGCGCTCGGTTCGCCTTTTGATGCGCTCGTACGAGCCGGGATTCTACGCCCCATTCTCTTCGGTGCCTAGTGCCGTAGACGGTTTGAATGAACTCGGAGTTGCGCTAGTTGCAGAGAGTCGACAGGGCTCAGCTTACGTGGATGTATATCGTCGCCCCGCCCGCTCATACTACGTGCCATTTCCTTCTACTCATATTTCTTGGGGGGGAGACCGCCGGTGGGGCACGTCGTCTCGACAGCTGCTGTTGGCGCTCCGTGGAACGCATCGGTCGCGCTGGAAAAACGAACGCATTGCAGTCGAGATGCGCACTCGGATGCGACTGGCCTGGACGCAGCGGGCCTGGACCGTGCAAACGCAGTGGCTGCACTGGAATCAAGCGCGCTCTTTGGATGAGTGGGGTCGCGCGGTTTCACTGCGCTGGCGCAACCTCGGTCGGCGCGTGCGGTCGGTTATCCATCTGAGCACATTTTGGACGGACTCATACCGGAGTCGGATGTATGAGTATGAGTACGATCTACCGGGAACCGTTAGCTTTAGGCCGCTGTACGGTAAGGGCGTGCGCGCCTATCTACTAGTTGGTAGGCGATGGAAAGGAGTCGAATGGTCGTTCCGATACCGGCTGCAGCGCGATCGACAGTGGCGACACCATATCGGCGGTTTCATCGAGTGGGCTGCGGATTGACAAGGCGCTGTCCACTCGATAGTTTGGTCGCCTCCGGGTCAATTCTACCCTTTCGCTAGTCATATAGATGAGCACTCAAGACGAACGCCATTCGGATTTAGAAGATCGCCTGCGCCGACTCAACGAAATAGGCATCGCGCTCTCTTCTGTTCAGAATGATCTCACTGCGCTATTAGAACGTATCCTATTACAGGCTCGTCATTTCACGGGCGCAGAAGCCGGCACGCTCTATCTGGTCAAAGGCGATGTGCTAACCTTTGAAATTGCTCAGAACGACAAGCTGAATATCGTCCTGGGAGGCAGCCATGGGACCGTTGATATCCCCCCTGTTCCAGTCAATCGAGACAGCGTTTCGGGGTATGTAGCAACTACGGGGACGACGCTCAATATACCGGACGTATACGCCGACAGTGAGCGCAATTTCGAAGGTCCCAAGAGCTATGATCGCATGACGGGCTATAGCACGAAGTCTATGCTCGTCGTGCCCATGCGCGACCACGAAGATCAAATCACAGGCGTGTTGCAGTTGCTCAATGCGCTCGATCGCGACGGTCGGACCCATCCTTTCTCAAGAGAAGATGAATCGCTGATCGAATCGCTGGCCTCGCAGGCTGCCGTAGCGATAAACAACGTGCGTCTCATCGGAGACACGGAAGCTCTCTTTGACGCTTTTGTGCGGGTAATGGCCACGGCTATTGACGAGCGCTCTCCCTACACGGGCGGTCACATCCGTCGCGTTGCAGAGATGACTATGGTTGTTGCTCATGCCGTAAACGACTGTGCGGAAGGTCCCTTTGCCGATGTCCATTTCAACAGGGACGAAATGGAAGAACTGCGCATCGCGGCCTGGATGCACGATATTGGGAAAATTACGACGCCCGAATGGATTGTCGACAAGCCAACTAAGCTAACGACGATCTATGATCGAATAGAGACCCTGCGCCTGCGATTCGCTCTTATGGAGCAGCAGGTCGAGCGACTGAAAGCATGCGGTCAGATCAATGCAGAAGAAGCGCAGGAACAGCTGGAAAAATTGGCCAGCGACCTAGCGTTTCTCGAAAGGGCCAACCTGCCCGGCGAATATATGGAAGACGCCGACGTGGAGCGCCTGCGCCGTATCGCGCAGCAAACGTATGAACTCCGGGGGCAGGTGCACCCCTGCATTACAGAAGAAGAGCTAACGAATCTCGTTATTCGCAAAGGAAGTCTGACCGACTCCGAGCGAAAAAAGATAAACGATCACGCGTCTATGAGCATGAAGATGCTCGAGCAGATTCCCTTTACGCGAAAACTGCGCCGAGTACCAGAGATTGCGGGAGCGCATCACGAAAAACTCGACGGCAGCGGCTATCCCAACGGCCTGAAGGCGGAGTCTATCGATCTCCAATCTCGCATTTTGGCCCTCGTGGATATCTTTGAGTCGCTGAGCGCAGACGATCGGCCCTATCGAGCTGAGCCGATGCCGCGCGAGAGGGTCTTGAAGATCCTCAAAGAGATGGTCGACGACTACCATATTGACCGCGATGTGTTCGATCTATTTCTGCGTGAAGGGCTCGCTGCAAAACTGGATGAACTCAAAGAGCAGATGGCTCACGAGCGCTAGGTAGTACTCCCTTCTCTATCCGCTGCGCAGGCGTATACGGGTAAGATAAAGGGACTGCATCTATTGTCCCTTTGCCCGTTTCGAGTATCTACATCTATATGAACACAATTCGCTTTGTATTTTCCCTTCTCTTGCTTGCCGCTCACGTAGAGGCTGCCATTGTACGCACGGTAGAAGTTGGTGCGACGTTGCAGAGGGGTGATGCGACCAAGGGACGCATCAATGCACTGGCCGTCTTCGCGCATTTTAGCGATGAAAATGATGTCGCGGGACGCGCCGTGCCCTCGTTTGCCCTCGACCTTTTTGATGAAAATGTGCCGGGCAGCGTGACTCATTTCTATCGCGAAATGTCGCGCGGTCAGTTCCACTTAGACGGGAGCGTGCAGCCCGACTGGTACAGCACGCGATTTCCCTCTAGTGCCTATGTCCAACCCGCCGGTAGCTTCACCGATATGGCACGCGAAATCATCCAAGCCGTGGATGATGACATCGATCTTGGACGCTACGACAACGATGGTCCAGACGGCCTGCCAAACTCAGGCGATGACGATGGCTACGTCGACTTTCTCTTTATCGTCGTGCGCAGCACGCCCCCCGGATTCATTATCGCAGAGGCAACCGGTATTGCCCGGCTAGGATTGGCCAGTGATTACCGTAGCAACGATGTGTCGCTCTCGGGAGGAAACATACGGATTCGCTCCGATAGCTCTGATCGAGGCCCGGGTGGTTCGGTTCAGCAGGGACGTAACTTCAACGAAGCCGTCGGCAGTATGGCCCACGAGTTTGGCCACTATTTGGGGCTGCCCGACCTCTACGATACGAGTGCATTACAGGAGTCGATAGATCCCGAAGAAGAGTCGGCAGGTATAGGGTACTGGGGTATCATGGGGCATGGAAATCGCGGTTGGAACGAGCGCGGTGGCCCCAATCCTTTCTCTGCGTGGTCACTGGCACAGCTGGGATGGTTGGGGGTCGAAAACGACCAGCTGACTATGGTGGAAAGCGACCTCGAGGATGTTTTACTGGACGATGTGAACGGAGGCGGCAGCGTTTATATGCTGCGTGAGTCGGTGGGCCGGCGCTATTATCTCGTTGAGTTTCGCAGTCGTCGTTCCAGTTATTACGAGCGCAACTTGCCTGCAGAAGGTCTGCTCATATGGCGGATAAATCCGCTGGTTTCCGGCAACGAAAACGAGCAGACTCCGCTTGTAGAACTCGTTTGTGCGGATGGTCAGTACGCCGACGCTGGTTTCCCTCTGGGGCAGGTGGGAGATCCGTTTCGCGGACGCGATAATTTAGATTTTTGGTCTGCTGATGAGGCCTATCGCGAAGAGTTTGGCGGGAACTTGGGGGATGCCGGCGACGTGTGGGATGGGGTTCAGTATACCAATTTTTGGGCCGCATCGAATCCGGCTGCCGCGCCCGGTATTGCCGTGACGAATATACGCTCTGTGGGAGATCAGATGGTGGCCAGCATGCGCGTGGCCGATGATCGCCGAGCCGGTTCTGTAACGCAGAATCAAACGTGGAGTGATCGGGTGGAGATCGTAGGTGATCTGCTGGTAATGCCCGGCGTGCGCTTGGAAGTGGCGAGCGGTACGCGCATTGAGGTTGGACGAGATGCACTTGCGATGGGAGACGATCCAGAGCGCGTGGAGTTTGTCGTGCAGGGACAGTTAGTCTGTAATGCGACGGGCCGCGATAGCGTTCTCTTTACCTCTGCTGCATCGCAGCCTCTGCCCGGAGATTGGTCGGGCATCGTTATGGGCGCGTCGGCGCGTGGATTCATGCGCCGCACGCGGATTGAATACGCGCAGACTGGTTTACGCGCAGCGGGATTAGCGCTGCAGGCTGCAGAGAGCGCGCGCGGCGTGCAGGTGCTCACTCTGGATGAAGTGGACGTACACAACGCCAGCGCAGACGGCATTCGCTTACGCGATATAGAGGAGTCGCTGCGTTTTACCGGAGTGGGAATTCGTCATGCTGGAGGCGTCGGTCTGTCTATTTCGGGATCGGGTTTAGTCCGTATTAACGGAGCTGTCCTAGAGCATAATGCAGGTGGCGGTTTGCAGAGAGAAGGTGGTTTTCTCGAATTGACGCAAAGCGTATTTGTCGACAATGGACTGGGTGTAGAGGAGGGCGCCAATGTGCGCTTGGGACGAGAGGTTTTCGGCGAGGTGAAAAATAACCGCCTGTCGGGGGGAGTGGGTATAGACTGCTATCAGTGTAAAGAGGTCGTTCTAAGCGAGAATGTATTTGAAAACTTTGACCTAGGCCTGCGCCTAGTGAGCTCCCGCCCGCGCATATTCTCCAACCGCTTTACGGGGGGGCAGTTGGCCATGCATATCTCCGGAAGCGCCGTGCCGATTCGCCTCGATCTCAATATTGTGCAGGATAGCCAAGAGTTCTTGGTTAGCGACGCCAGTCTAGAGGTGGTTGCGATTAATAACTGGTGGGGTAGTGACGACGAGACATTAATTGAACGGGGTATGCAGGGGCAGATTCGATGGAAGCCCTTTCTCAACTTTGACCCACGAGCGCCCCTCGATTTCGCCCTGGGGCAAAACTATCCCAATCCATTTAACGCGAGCACGGTTATCGAATACCAAATCGGCATTAATGATCCGATTATCGGCGGCTACACCCGCGCCGTATTAGAGGTGCGCAACGTGGCGGGTCTGTTGGTGCGCCGTCTCGTTGACGAATTGGCCTCGCCGGGCTTTTATTCCGTGCGCTGGGACGGCCGCAATGAGGCCGGGCAGCCAGTGTCCAGTGGCGTATATTATTACATGCTTGATATTGGACCGATAACGCAGTACCGTAAGCTGCTCTTTCTCAAATAGCCTAACGCAGGGGAATAATCTTCTCATTTGATGCGGTGGATCGCTTTATTCTCGCTGGTCGCAGCGTGCGATTTCTCAGGTGGCTCCTCCTTAGAAACGCAATATATAGTGCATCGTACGGCAGAGTGTACGCATGTTCAAATCGCTCTATGAAATAGAATCAACCTTACATAACTATTTTATTTTTCTAAAGATATGCGCATTGAAGTCGATTATTTAGTCATGGGCAGTGGTGTCGCTGGCCTTTTTTTTGCTATCCAAGCAGCAGAGCACGGTCGCGTTGCCGTAGTTACCAAGCGCGATCGGAGTGAGTCGAATACGCGGTATGCCCAGGGAGGAATTGCCGCGGTGATGGACCAAGCCGACTCCGTTGCTCAGCACGCGCGCGATACGGAGTCAGCCGGTGCGGGCCTATGCCGCACATCGGTCGTCGAGTCCGTAATTGCCGAGGGACCGGCCGTTATCGCCCAACTCGTGGAATTGGGGGCGCGTTTTACCCGAGATACTTCGGGAGCGCTTTCCCTCGCACGTGAAGGGGGACACGATACAGCACGCGTCGTGCGCGCAGACGATATGACGGGGCGCGAAGTGGCGCGCGCGCTTGTAGCTGCGGCAGAGGCTTTGCCCAACGTCAGCCTGCTCGATGAGCACATGGCCGTCGATCTGATACTGGACGAACGCGGTCACTGCTGTGGAGCGTTTATCGCCAATGGAAAAACGGGTGCGTTGGGCACCATATATGCCGGCGCTACGCTGCTGGCGACGGGCGGGTGTGGTCAGGTATTTCAGCACACGACAAATCCACCCATTGCCAACGGCGACGGTGTGGCGATGGCCTGGCGTGCTGGGGCTGAAGTGGGCAACATGGAATTCGTGCAGTTCCATCCGACGATGTTTCACGATCCGGATGGCCCCGCCTTCTTAATAACAGAGGCGCTGCGCGGACATGGGGCCGAGGTCGTAGACGGACGAGGATATGCTTTTACCGATCCGCTGGCGACGCGCGATATCGTGTCGCGGGCGATTGCCAGACACATGCGAGACAGCGGTCAGGCGTGCGCTTACTTAGATGCTACAGGATGCGACGCAGCGGAAACGAAAAGTCGTTTCCCCAACATATACCAGTACTGTCTCGAGCGCGGAGTTGATATAACACAGCAGCATCTGCCCGTTGTGCCTGCCGCTCACTATAGCTGTGGAGGCGTGTGCACGGACGAGTTTGGTCAGACTTCTGTTCCCGGTCTCTATGCCGCTGGTGAAGTCGCTATGAGTGGCTTTCACGGCGCAAATCGTCTGGCCAGCAACTCGCTGTTGGAAGGGCTCGTTTTTGCCCGGCGTGCACTGCTGCATATGGGCCGCCCAGACGGTCGACAGAAGCCGTCGACTGTGCTGCACAGAGGCGCATCGGTTGATTCGACGCGTCTGACCGCCCTGCGCGAAAAGGTGCGAAGGCTTATGTGGGCGGAAGTTGGAATTGAGCGCAACGATGCGGGGTTGAAACGCGCGTGTGTGCAGACCGGGGCGCTGCGCGAAGAAGTTGAGGCATTATACGAGCGCTACGGTGCAGATGGAGAACTAGTCCAACTGCGCAACTTGATTACCGTGGCAGATATCATAGCGCGTTCGGCGCGCTGGCGACTGGAGAGTCGCGGTTGTCACTATAACACCGATCACGCCGAGTGTGACCAGGTCCACTGGCGCTGCGAGACTCTGCTGACAGGCAGCGGAGGATTAGCAAAAGGGTGCAGGTTATGAAAAAGTATGTACTGATATTGGCTTTGACGCTTTACGCCGCTCCAACGGAGGCGGGAGAAGCGCTCATTACTAGGGTGCGTGGCTCGGTGTTAACCATTGACGCCGGAGCAGAGGGTGGGCTTATAAAAGGCCTGTCAGTGGATATCGTGCGTCCTCCAGGTGAGGCGATAATACATCCTATCACGGGTGAAAACCTCGGAGCACCTGAACTGGTTATTGGGCGAGGAGAAATCTCTAAGACGTCTAACCGCGCAGCCAATGTGCAGGTACAACCCGGTCTATTGCTTTCGGTGCGTCCCGGAGACATTGCGCGCTTCACGACGCCGCAAGAAGAAATGCTCATGGACCAAGAGCGATCGGTCGTTACGCAGGAAAAAAACCAAGAGACCCATCAGGGATTTCGCAACGAAATCTCGCGCTTGACGCGCAGTATAAAAAGCGTCCAAGGGCGGATTGGCGGTTTGGAACAGATGATGAAGCGCGTCGAGCGCGTCGAAGAGGGATTTCGCGTTCAACTGCGGGGCATCAACAGCGATATGAACGTGATGAAAGAAGATATCGCAGATTTAAAAGAAGCCGTTTCGCTGATGGGAGCGGTGCCGATAGCCGGCCTCGATGAGGAGGGCGTGCAGGAGCCTGTCGATCTGAGTTCAGCAGAAAGCGTTGGACAGATTCGCCAGATTGTGCAGGACGTGCTAGACGAATCGCAGATTGGCATGGCGCCGTTGGAAAGCGAAGACCTCGCTCTCCCCGACGAGACTTCTCTTGATACGGCGTCCGACGGGGACGAGAGTGAAGAGGCGACGGAGGAAGACCCGTTCTATATGCAGACGTGGTTTTTTCTCCTGTTCGGCGTCTTGGGTATTCTGCTCGTTGCAGCCTACTTCTACATGCGCTTTATGGGAGGCGGTGACGAAGACGAAGAGCTAGAAGAAGACGACCTGATTGACGACGACGATGATGACGACGACGATGACGACGACGATATTGACCTAGACGATCTCGATTTAGATGAAGAAGACGACATCGTCGTTGAAGAAACTTCATAAGGTGTTAACGCACTAGAGCTGAAGGTAATTACAATGTTTGCTAAATGCGTTATAGGATTGCTACTTGCCGCGTCGGCCTATTGGCCGATGTCGGCGGATGCACAGAGTGCTCTATCGGACGATATGGCCGATAAGGGGCTGATTATTCGAGTGATGGATCGCCTGTTGTTTATTGATATGGGCCGCCAAGACGGCGTGCAGGCTGGCGACATCTTTGATATCGTCGATTCCGAGGTCGTTACGCATCCACTGAGCGGCGACACTCTATCCGTCACGCCGCGTAGCGTCGGTGCGTTACAGGTGCGCCAGGTGTATCCGAAGATGGCCCTAGCCGAATTGATGCATATTCAGGCTGCGCGCGATCCTATGTTAATGCGGATTGCACCCATTGATAATCCGGAGCGCCTGCTGGAAGTGGAACAGTTTCGCAAGCGCAGCATGATGAGCGGTGGCCCGTCCCTGAAGTCGGCTCTGCTGCCCGGTGTGTATCAGTACAAAGCTGGCAGCACGTGGAAAGGGCTGGGTTTATTGGGGTTGGAACTGGCGGCACTGGGTGGAGGCATTGCGTATCGCATGAGCAGCGACGAGTGGTTTGACACATATAGTAAACTTTCTCCGGGGCTGTCGCCCGATCGCTACGACTACTACTTCAACGGGGCGAGCGATCGACGCGCAATGAGCAATCGCCTGTTTTGGCTTGCCGGTGCGCTCTACGCCTACAATCTGATCGATGTCCTGTGGATGGGGAGCGATCGCGGAGGGAGCAGCTTCGCTCGAACGCTGTCGCTGGACCTTACAAGTCGTGGCGACGGAACGCCGTTGCTGCAGCTAGTGCGCAGGTTTTGAGGGCATCATGGCAAAGCTGATTCCGCTGTGGACAATGTGCTGCTTGCTCTTGGCCTGTGGTAATTTTGAACGGTCTAATCCCTTTGACCCGACCGTCGAGGGAAGTATAACCGATCTCAATGCGCTGCTGGTCGGCACGTGGAGCCGCGCCGATGTCGAAAGAAACCAAGTATATACCTTCAAAGAAGATGGTCGCGTTGAACTTCGCGACTACAGCGCGCCTGATGGAGGGGCTATCGACCGTAACGGATCGTATCCCGAAACGCTCGTGCTTAGCTTTTCGGGTACCTACGTGCTCGTTGGCGATCGACTGCGCATCAGCTTCACCTCTGTGCGCACCAACGATCCATCGGGTCAGGTCCCAAGTCTGCGCGACAAGGTCGTTCCAATTGCGATCTTAGGCGATGTGCTCACCATGAAAGAAGCAGACGGCAATCGGGAGTATATGCGCGGTATATAAGGTCTTTATATCCCCAATTCTTGTCCGTATTTGTTTCGCGTTTATCGAGCGCTCCGTTGGCACAACGGGGCGCTTTTTTTATATTTCTCACCGCTTTTCTGCCGCGTAATACACCTTAAAAAGGAAGCGCCTCTTGGGCATCGTCGTTATTGATTTTGGTGGACAGTACGCCCACCTGATCGCCAATCGCATTCGCCGTTTGCACGTGTATGCCGAAATTCGTTCTCCCTTAGTCGACGTTCGTGAGCTCGCAGAGGCTGACGGGATTATTCTCTCTGGCGGGCCGGCTAGCGTCTACGATGAAAATGCGCCTGCCTTTAATGAAGAGATACTCCATACGGGTAAGCCCCTACTCGGTTTGTGCTACGGGCATCAGCTGATCTGCCAAGGGTTTGGCGGTCGCGTCGAGCCGGGGGACGTGAGCGAGTTTGGGGCGGCTTATCTCGACGTGCAGAAACGGGAAGAGCTTTTTGACGGGTTGGCCGAGCGCGAACTCGTTTGGATGAGTCATCGCGACAGCGTGGCCCAGCTACCAGACGGCTTTTCCGTATACGGCGCCACGGAAGACTGCCCGGTTGCAGCAATGGGAGATCCCGTCCGCCGCATATACGGCCTGCAGTTCCACCCGGAGGTGACGCACTCCGAGCACGGCATGCAGATGTTGGATAATTTTCTCACTCTGTGCGGTGCGGCGCGAGACTGGACGATGGACCAGTATATCGAGCAGGTCAAAGAGCGCGTGCAGAAGCAGACGGCCGGGCGCAAGGTCTTCCTATTGGTCAGCGGGGGTGTGGATTCGTCCGTGGCATTTCTACTGCTCAACCAGGCGCTGGGCGAGGATCGCGTATTGGGCCTGCACATAGACAATGGCTTTATGCGCAAAGGGGAGACGGCGCTGGTCGAGCGTCTGATGAAAGACTCCGGTTTTCACAACCTGCAGGTCGTCGACGCGAGCGCAGACTTTTTACGCGCGCTCGAAGGGGTTGCCGAGCCCGAAGAGAAGCGCCGTTTGATCGGAGAAGAATTCTTGCTCGTGCGCGATCGCGCGCTGGCCCGCCTCGAGCTCGATCCGGAGGAGTGGCTGCTCGGGCAGGGCACGCTCTACACGGATACGATAGAATCGGGCGGCACGGATAACGCTGCTGTTATCAAAACGCATCACAATCGCGTGGGCGTTATCGAAGAACTGTTGGCCGAGGGCAAGGTGGTTGAACCGCTCGACCAGTTGTACAAGGACGAAGCGCGCGAATTGGGCGAAAAGCTGGGTCTGCCGCATCATCTGGTGTGGCGTCATCCTTTTCCGGGACCGGGACTGGGCGTGCGCGCGCTGTGCAGCGACGGCGATGAACGAATTAGTAGCTTGGAAACGGCGGAGTCTGAAGCGCAAGAGATGGCGGAAAAATGTGGCTTGGATCTGGATATTTTACCCCTGCGCAGCGTCGGTGTGCAGGGTGACTCGCGGACGTATGCCCATCCCGCCGTAGTATCGGGAGACAGCGATTGGGCAACTCTAGAGGATCTTTCGACCGAGCTTACCAACAGCTTTACTTCTATTAATCGCGTGATCTATCTATTGGGCCCCCAAGAGCGACCGACACAGGGAATAAAGAAGGGCTACCTAACGCGCGATCGCTTAGACCTGCTGCGTGAGGCCGATGTTATTGTAATGGACGCCCTCGAGCGTCACGACCTGCTGCGCGAGGTGACGCAGATGCCCACCGTGCTAGTGCCGCTGTCATCGGATGGCGTGCAGGAGAGCATCGTGCTACGTCCTATATCGACGGATGATTTTATGACGGCCCGCTTTAGTCAGCTGCCGCAGGCCTTTATCGACGAAGTCCGCGACGGCTTGCTGAGCTTAGAGGGGATTGAAGCGGTCTTCTACGATATTACGCACAAGCCGCCGGGCACGGTTGAGTGGGAATGAACAGGCCCGCAATCTATTTCTCAGCGTAATCCCAGAGCGTAATCGTCTTCCAGTCCTTAGACCGGAAGACGATTTTTTTGACCCGTTTACTCAGATGATATCGACTGTCTTAGGATCGACACAGACGCCCTGAGGACGCGTCCCCATCGGGCGAGCCGGCAGCGCGTCGTATGACGTATAGGCGATATCGAGATAGGGCGTCTCTACGCGTTGATGGTCCTCGTAGCGCGAGTTCATCACCGCATCAATGATCCCCGTGGTCAGCAGCGTGCGCTCGGGCGGGTAGGGCGCCTGTCCGCTGGTGAAAAAGCGCTGGATGTTCTGACATAGGTAAGAAAAGTGGGCGAAGGGGCCTTCGTTTTGTAAAAAGAATTCTACGCCGTGCACCTGACCGTCAACGCGTGCAGCGTAGGCAAACTCCTGCACGTAGCCGCTGAGCATGAGGGTTGCTGCTTTGAGTCCGTCGGCATACTCGATAAGAAAGACGGCGGGGTCTTTAACGTGCTCTTCCATCGGTCCGTCCGGCTTGTTGACAATAGCACCGATGGCTGCATCGGCCAGCTCGCGCGACCACAGGCCGTCTTGACCTGCTTGCCAGACGGCGTCGCCCTCCAGGCACTGTACCGATTTTACACCCGTTTCCCCACCTACGCGGCGCTCAATCATGCACTGCATGGTCTCGAGTGCGTGGTAGCCATACGCTTCGATGCCGCCATAGCCAATGGAGAGTGCTTCCTCGACGTGGGTCTCCCTGTCATACTCCACAAAGGGATTGCGCCAGCACAGGGGAAGACTCGACCCGGCCATAAGGGGTATTTCTAACGCCTGGGCGCGATTCCACATCCACTGCGCGTCGGCAAAGTCGTAGGCGAAGTGCTTGTCGTTAAAGACGGGCACGGAGCGACCGCTTTCGCCAAAGACGCCGGCAATTTGTTCGAAAAAGTAGCGGCGAGGATACATGTGGCGACCGCGTTCGTTCCACGGGTAGTCGCCGTGTTCGCCCACGAGGAGCACCGCGTCGACGTTGAGCTCGTTGGCGCCGGCGTGCAGGGTGCGACGAATGCTGGGATAGATGGGCACGCCGTACTCCTCGGCGAGCCCTACGCCAATATCGTTTTCCAAGACGTGATCTAAGTAGATCGATACGATATCAATTTCTGGAGGTAGAAAGCCCTCGTCGGTCGACATGCCCTTTAAAAACTTGGTGACGATGACATCGGCATGTGCTTTGGGATGGTAGATCGTAATGATGGCGGCTACGCGCAGGCGCTCGGACATGAGAATGGCTCCGGTTTCAGTGGACGGGTTGGGCATAAAAAAGGGTGCGCCGGTCTCTCTGTCCAGCGCACCCTAAAAGCTTCTTCCGCACGGCGTGATTATTGAACGAGCGTATACTTTTTCTTGCCGCGTCGAATAATGAGATACTTGCCGTGCAGGCCGTCGCCGGTGCCCAGCGTGCGATCGAGTTCGGTGCAGCGATCGCCGTTTATATAGATGGCTCCGTTTTGCACGTCCTGCCGTGCTTCGCGCTTAGAAGAGCATACCTTGGCTTCGACGAGGAGATCGACTAAGGGCAGAGATTCAGTTTCCATGCTGTGCGTGGGCACGTCGTGAAAGCCCTGTAAAATTTCGTCCTCTCCCAGGGCGCCAAACTCGCCGTAAAAGAGCGCGTGCGATATGCGTTCAGCCTGTTGGGCCGCTTCTTTGCTGTGGACAAGAGCGGTTACCTCATCGGCTAGGGTGCGCTGTGCCTCGCGCTTTTCTGGGGCATTCTGCACCGACTCTTCGAGCTGTCGTATCGCATCGTGTTCGAGGAACGTAAAGACCTTTAAATAGTCGATTACTTTCTGGTCTTCGGCGTTGATCCAGAACTGCCAAAACTCGTAGGGCGAAGTCTTGGCTGCGTCGAGCCAGACGGCGCCGCCCTCGCTCTTGCCAAATTTGGTCCCATCGGCTTTGGTGACCAGCGGGCCCGTTAGACCGTAGGCCTTGTTGCCATTGCTGCGGCGGATCAGATCAATCCCCGCTGTGATATTGCCCCACTGGTCGGAGCCGCCGATCTGTAGCTGGCAGTCGTATGCCTCGTTGAGCTTGAGAAAGTCGTAGGCCTGTAAGACCATATAGCTAAACTCGGTGTAGGAAATACCCGACTGCAGGCGCGAATCTACGGAATCTTTGGCCAGCATATAGGAAATGGGAAAGTGCTTGCCGACGTCGCGCATGAAATCGATCATTTGTATGTCGCCGAGCCAGTCGTAGTTGTTGACTACCAGCGCTGGGTTACTGCCGTCGAAGTCAAGGAAACGCTCCAGTTCGCCGCGCACGTTGTCCGACCATTCGGCGACCGTATCGCCGGTATTCAGGCTGCGCTCTTCGCTCTTGCCCGAAGGATCACCAATCAGCCCGGTGCCGCCGCCGACTAGCGCAATGGCGCGATGGCCCGAGCGCTGCACGCGGCACAGCAGCATGATAGTGGCTAGGTTACCCACCGTCATGCTGTCAGCCGTGGGATCGAATCCGCAGTAGGCGGTAATCGGCCCTTCGGCCAGGCGTTCGGCGAGTCCCTCCGAATCGGTGTTTTGGTAGATTTGACCGCGAAATTCGAGGTCTGTCAACAAGTCCATGTATCGGTCCTTCCCAATAAAAAAAGCCCCTGATTTTTTCAGGGGCTTTCGTCATTCTGCTGCACGTATGCTCAGATCGACGCTCCCCGACAGATGTCGCGATAGTAGCGGTACTCATAGGGCGCGTACGCGGATGTGATCTCAGGCGTTTTCATGATTTTTACTCGCGCTGAAATATAGAAGAGTCTATAGGAGGCGTCAATTATGGAGAGGTATAAGAGAGGTGTTTACTGCTTGGGGGATGAGCAAAGCGGAGGCTAATTCACCTTTGCGCAGATCGGTTTTAGTCGCTATGTTCTTACTCTGAATTTGGGGCGATTAGCTCAGTTGGTCAGAGCACCTGCCTTACAAGCAGGGGGTCGCTGGTTCGAGCCCAGCATCGCCCACCATCTATGCAATATGGACTCAGATTGCCGCACTGTCCGCGGGACGACACGTTAAGCGTTGTCCGGCGAATAAGCGCGGCTTTTTTGTTGTCCCATATGCACAGAAGGCCGCCTTGAAAAGACTGTGGAATGCGATTGTTCTCGCCGATCGATACCGGCCTTTTGTTAAGGCCAATTAGTCCATGTCTTTTCTATAAGAAAAGAAGGGAACGTTGTGGAGTTAATCGATGCCATATATCAAAGGCGCTCAATCAAGCACTATGACAAGAATCACGTGCTCACAAAGGATGAAGAGCAAAAACTGCTTGAAGCAACGATACAAGCGCCGAGCAGCTTTAATATTCAGCATTGGCGTTTTGTACTGCTGCGCGATCCAGACCTGCGAGAGAGAATAAGAGAGGAGTATGCGGGTGGCCAAGCCCAGATTGTAGAGGCCTCACTTCTCGTCCTATTCACGGCTGATGTGAAAGCGTGGCAGAAAGGGACCGCAAAAAACTGGGAGAACGTTCCAAAAGAAGTCGCTGAGAATATGGTGCGCGGAATGGTGCCCTTTCACGAACGTCGGGGTGAACGGTTTCAGCGAGACGAAGCTCAGCGCTCTATCGGAATGGCGATGCAGA
>CALDFW010000073.1 GCA_937942165.1 uncultured bacterium
CAGGCGGATCTGCTTGCGGCGTATTATCGGGATCCTCATGCTGCAATGCGCACGTTTTTACTGGAACACCCAGATTTCTTGCAAAATGCCCTGCGAGGAGGAGACGAACGAACGCGCGCGCGGGCTCAGCTTCTTGTAGAAAGAGACGTATACGGACTCGATGCATAGGTCCGCTCTGTGGGTAGTCTTTTAACCGGCAGCTTCAACCAGATGGTCGCTTTCATCAACGCGTACGGAAACGAGCTGCGATACTCCTTCTTCTGGCATCGTTACGCCGTGTAGGGTGTCCGCAGCGGCCATGGTTATTTTGTTGTGGGTCACAACGATGAACTGAGTCTTTTGCGCGAATTCCTTTAAGACTCGTACAAAGCGTCCGATGTTGCTATCATCCAGTGGAGCATCGACCTCGTCCAGAATGCAGAAGGGGCTAGGTTTGACCAAATAGATAGCAAAGAGCAGTGAAATCGCAGTCAGCGCACGCTCTCCACCCGAAAGAAGTGCGATGCTCTGTAACTGTTTGCCGCGAGGGCGCGCCGTGATTTCGATGCCCGCTTCCAAGGGGTCGACCCCCTCTTCAAGCGTGAGGTCTGCCTGTCCGCCTTCAAAGAAGCGCGCATAGGTCTGTTGGAATTTCTCCCGAATCTGTCCGAAGGTCTCAACGAACATACGCCGTGCCGTTCGGTCTATTAGATTGAGCGTCTTTTTTAGATCCTCAGCTGCTACGACTAGGTCGTCGCGCTGCTGTACGAGAAAGTCATAGCGCTCTTTTTGCTCGTCGAACTCCTCTAGTACACCGAGGTGGACTGAGCCGAGTCGATGGAGCGATTGGCGCAACTCGTCTAACCGACGCTGGGATTCCTCTGGATCTATTTCCTCTTCTGGAGCGCCCATAGACTCGACGTCACATCCTTGCTCTTCCTGCAGTCGCTCGTGGATAGTCTTGGCGCGGTTGCCCAATTCTGCAATGCGTAATTCAACCTGATGTCGACGCTCTCGCTGCGTATTGAGTTCGCGCTGCATGCGGCTGATCTGTTCTTCCAATTCTCTGTTCTGTGCGTTGAGCTCTGCCCACTGCTGTCGACGCTCATCCTGCGCGGCTGCCAAGACCTCGCGGCCTTCATGGAGGGCTTGTAGGCCTTCCTCCATGCGCACGATCTGTGCACCGCGCTCTTCGTGTTCGCGCCTTGCCTGCTCGCTCTCTTCTTGTAGGCGATTTATATTGCGCGCTAGATTCTCTTCGATATTGCTCAGCCGCTGTGAGTCTCGCTCCAAGCTCTGTGCCGATTCTGCAGTGCGCGCTCGCTCCACGCGAAGCAGGCCGAGTTGGTCGCGCTTCTCCTGGCGCGTCGCCTCGCTCGCCCTGAGCTGAACTTCTCCCTCTTCTATGGCCTGCTCGACATCCTGACTCTGCTCGTCGAGTGCAGTGAGGCGCTCTGTCTGCGTTCCAATAGACTGGAGCAGCGTTTGACCGCGCTCAGCGATGCGCGCGATTTCTCCACGCAGCGTCTCCAGACGCGCTTCTAGTCGCTGAATCTCTTGGCTGGCGCTCTGATGGCTGTGCGTGCATTCGCGCTCCTGTTCGCGGTATTGATTAACCTCATCATCGAGCAAATGTAGAGCGTCTTCAAGTGTTATACGCCGTATTTCTTGCGCCTTAATCTGCAAATCTATGGAGGCGAGTTGAGCCTGTTGGCGAGCGAGTAAATCGCGTAACGTGCGAATCTCACGACGCCTACCTAATAGGGTGGATTCCTCGTCTCCAGCTTTGCCGCCGGCGATGTGTCCATACAGGTCAACCGCATCTCCGTCGGGCGTGATAAACCGCATGGCCTGAGAGGCGTTGCTGCGCGCAAGCTCGAGAGCCGTCTGTAAATCATCCACTAGGTAGGTGTTGTGTAGCAGGTGCCCTACGAGATTTGCTACGGGCTCGTCTACGCGCAAGAAATCGAGTAGGAGGCCTCGCAGCCCAGAGGTCGGGGCGAGTACAGCGCTGGGCTGGTTTGAAAGAGGCCAATCTAGCGAATAGATGCCCGCTCGCCCTTCGCTGTCTTTAAGGTGCTGTATGGCTTCTACTACACTATTTCCCTCTTGGGATATGAGCGCCTGTAGGGATTCTCCCAGCGCGGTTTCAACGGCGCGAGCATATTCAGATGGGACCTCAATTAGATCGCCGAGCACGCCTTGAAAAACGTTGGCATAGGGCGATTCTAGCATGAGCGTGCGCACGCCGCTGGCATAGCCTTCGTAGCCCGAACGGAGCTTTTCCAACACCTGTAAGCGCGCTTCGTTGGCCGCCGCAGCGCGGCGGAGTTCGCCCCGCTGTTCCTGATGTGTGTCCAACGCCTGGCGCACGGATTCTACAGCAGATTGCGTTTGCGCTTGGCTCTCTCGGGCTGTGCTCAGCTGTGCTCTCACCGTCTCCAATTCAGCGCTTAGCCGTGCGCCTAGCTGATGGGCACTATCGCGCTCAGTATCAATTTGCTCGAGCTCCGTGCGCATTGCCGATTCGCGTTCGTCAAGTGATTCGCGTTCGGCTTGCAGTCGCTCTAGGGAGCGACTGCTGTCGGCCTGCTGACGCATGTAGTCCATGCGTTGGCGCTGGCGTTCTTCCAGCGTTGAGCGCAAGCTGCGGTAGGATTCTTCACTCAGTTGCGCATCTTTTTCATGCTCGTTTAGCTGGGTTTCTGTTGTTTGCAATTCCTGGCGAACGGCCTCGAGTCGCTCGCCATTTTCTCCGCGCTGCACGCGAATTTGCTCCTGTTGACCCGTATAGTCTTTTGCTTCTCTCTGCGCGCGCTCCACGCTTTGCTCTGCCGCTTCTCGGCGCCCTCTAACCGCGACCAATTCTCGCTCTTTGGTGTGAATCTCTTCAATGCGGCTGTTGAGCTGAAGTCCGGCTTCCTGCATGCCTTTTTCGGCATCGGTCAATGCCAGACGTGCCTTCTCTAACTCAGCTTCCCGCGTTGTAAAGTGGGTATAGTCGGATTCGCTTCCACGATTGAGTTGCTCAAATTCTGCTTCAAGGGGTTTGAGCTCGGCGCGAATAGAGAAGAAGGTAAAGCGTCCCAACAGAACTTCTAGTGCATCGAACTCCTGCTTGTATTCTTGGTAGCGTCGCGCGCGCCCGACTTGGCGGCTCAAATAGTCTACCTGTCGCTTAACTTCGGATATAATATCTTCGATGCGCGTTAAATCAGCCTGCGTTGCTTCTAGGCGGTTCCAAGTCGAGCGCCGCCGGGTTTTGTACTTGGTGATGCCGGCGGCTTCTTCTAAGATCCGTCGTCTATTTTCCGTTTTCTCGCTGACGATCTCGTCGATCATGCCCTGCTCCATGACCGAGTACGCACCCTGTCCGAGGCCAGTGTCCATAAGCAGGTTGGTAATATCGAGCAGTCGGCAGGGGATTTTGTTCATTAGGTAATCGCTTTCGCCGGAGCGAAAGAGACGGCGCGTTAGCATAACTTCGTTAAATTCTACTGGCAGGATGCTTTCGTGATTCTCTATGGTCAGCGCCACTTCTGACATGCCTAGCCCTTTGCGGTTGCGTGTCCCCGCAAAGATGACCTCTTCCATTTTGTGGCTGCGGAAAGTACCCGCTCGCTGTTCGCCTAGGACCCAGCGGATGGCCTCGACCACATTGGATTTGCCGCACCCATTGGGGCCGACAATTGCCGTTATGCCGGGATCAAACGGTATGACGACTTTTTGAGCAAAGGATTTGAAGCCAAAGATTTCGAGTTGTGTAAGGCGCACGGTGGGGGCTCCCAATAGATTGGCCCTAATAAGCAGGGCATAACTAGGCGTTGATCTGAATCTATGAGGGGAGCTGTGGCCCACATAAAGGATGCGGACCGCCCGGTTCGATTCTGGGGAGTTTCGACCGGATTAAAACAATATCTTGGGTGAAGCGAGGGATAGTGTACTGTATATTGGAGTCGTGGTCAAGTATTTTGTGAGGAAACAACGCGCCGATTCAACCGGGAGTTGGACGGCGAAAATACAAGGAGAGTAGGTTGGATATAGAATCGCTGTACGGACAAATTGCTGCGCGTTTGCCGGAAGATCGTCGCTTGGTCATGGAATCCTTAATGGACGAATTTGAAGTGGGGACGACAATGCGTCTGATACTTGCGCTCGTTTCTGGGGCCAACCAGCGCGAGCGGCAGGTTCTTCGCTTATTGATGACGGATATAGAGAAGATGGAGGCGCAGAAGAGCAGCGAAAAATAGTAGAGAACTGTGGGGGCGTGTCGATATATACCGTGAGAGGCTTTTTGGTACTACGTGCTAATAGAAAGCAGGAAGACGTGTTAGAATATGCACTGGTATTGGTCCTAATTATCGTTCCTCTATGTCTCCGTCTCTTCACGGTTAACAGTATGCGAATACAGAATCAGAGAATGCGCCAAGCAGACAGTGAGTTACGCAAGATCACAGACGAATTGGATGAAATACTGGAGCAGACGCGGTCGACCGAGCGTCAACAGCGACAGTATGCGCTTCGTCGTTCGCGTCTGCTGAGTGAAATTTCCGAAATGAACGGCGAGCTTGTGCGGCTGCGCCGGCCTGCAGGTATTCGCATTGCAGCATAGAGCTGCAACAGGCTGTAGGTCTTTTCTACACTTCGGAGGGATATTCCCCGGCGTCGTCGCGTCCCATGCCAATCACGTGCTCGGCTAAAATCTCTTGACGTCGCGCGTAGCCTCCGTCTACTTCGTGCCAATATCCGACCTCGCTCTCTCCTCGTTTCCAGCACAGCAGGACCCAGCGTCCTTCAAACGTAGTGGGGAAATCAATGAGGCCATGTTCTAATCCCCCCTGGGGAAAGCGCACGCCAAGGGAAAGCAAATCCTCTTCTATAATGCGCAGGATATCCTCCTTCAAATAGCCAATCCGTCGGCGGTGTTGTTGGAAGTCGTCGTGGTCGGGATTGTTGGGTTGGTTGACGGCTTCGCCCCAAAGCGCATCGAGCACGTGCAGCTTTTGCACGTGGTGTCCTAGCGCCGCTTTCTTCGCTTCCAGCTGTTTGAAAATAGATTCGATCTGTGGCAGTGTTTCGTTGGCTTCGGCCACTGTAAAACGCTTGCTTTGCATCTGCATTCCCCATTTTTTAAGCGCCAAGTATAGGTATATCGCGCGGAGGCCTCAAGGGGATAAAATCCTTGCGTTGCCCTCCTATTTAAAGCATATTAGTCCCAATTCGCGCTGGTGTATTCGCGCAAAAACCCCTGTGTTTTAATACTTAAATAGCGAAAAATATGGCAGTTACGATTAATGATGTCCGGACTGTAGCCGCGCTTGCTCGCCTTCGTTTTTCCGAAGAAGAAGAGCGCGTTTTAATGGGCAAACTCAACGGTATCTTATCCTATATGGAAAAGCTCAATGAGTTGGATACCGAAGAGGTTGAGCCGACCTCGCACGTCTTGCCGATGGTCAACGCATTTCGGCCCGATGAAGCGGTTCAATTTCCATCGCTTGAACAGCTGCGATCTATCGCACCTGATCGCCACGGTGCCCATTATAGAGTGCCCAGAATAATTGACTGACAGCGGCGACAGGATACCTGTCGCCGCTTCTCTTTATCGCAACGATACGCACATGCGTGGGACTGAAGGAGCTTTGCGTTGACGCTAGAGTATGATGGACCCAAATACGTCGTGGTTACGGGCGGTGTTATGAGCGGCGTGGGGAAGGGAATCACGACGGCCTCTATGGGCAAGATCTTAGCGGAATACGGCTATCGCTGCACGGCGGTTAAGATTGATCCCTATCTAAACTATGACGCAGGCACTATGCGTCCGACTGAACACGGCGAAGTGTGGGTTACGGATGATGGGGGCGAAATCGATCAAGATTTGGGTAATTACGAGCGTTTTTTGGGGCTCGATTTGCCGCGTCGCAACAACTTGACGACTGGTCAGATTTATCACACGGTCATAGAGCGAGAGCGTCGCGGGGAATACCTCGGGCAGACGGTGCAGCCCATACCGCACATAACAGACGAGATTACTCAGCGTATCCAAGAAGCGGGGAAGGGATTTGATATCGTGCTCGTAGAGATTGGAGGCACGGTAGGGGACTATGAGAATGAACCCTTTCTCTTTGCTATTAAGGCATTGGAACGCGAACTGGGCGAAGAGCACTTTGTCCACGTTTTGTTGACCTATATGCCCATACCGCAGCACGTCGGAGAGATGAAGACCAAACCCACGCAGCAGGCTATTCGGATGCTGAGCGAACACGGCATATTTCCCGACTTTATCGTGTGTCGAGCAGAGACGGTAATTGATGAAGTGCGCAAAAAGAAGATTCAGGTCGGCGCCAATGTCCCCAACGACCACATTATATCGGCGCCCGACGTCGAGACGATCTACGATATCCCTCTGACGCTTGAATCAGAGGGTCTAGGCACAAAGCTGCTGAAAAAGCTCTCCCTGGAGGCCCGCAAGGAGCCCCAGTGGGATCGCTGGGAACGGCTGGTGCGCTGCAGCCGCGAACCCGAGAATAGAATCCAGGTAGCGATGGTCGGCAAATACGTGGGAATTGGTGACTTTCAGCTCACGGATTCGTACATATCGGTTAACCAATCTCTCGTGCACGCTGGCGTGGCTTGGGATACCAAGGTAGAAATCACTTGGATTGACGGTCATCAGTTTGAGACTGGTGAGATTGATCTGAGCGAGTTGGACCGATTTGATGGTCTCATCGTGCCAGGTGCCTTTGGCAGCGGAGGCTCGGAGGGCGTCATTCAGGCAATTAAATACGCGCGCGAGAACAACGTCCCTTTCCTTGGGCTGTGCTACGGTTTGCAGCTGGCCGTCGTAGAGTTTGCCCGCAACGTTGCCGGTATCAAGAAGGCGACCTCTGAAGAGTTTGACGAGGGGTCTGAGTGGAATGTCGTTTGCGTGCAAGAGAGTCAGAAAGAAGTAATTGACGATGGGCGGATGGGGGGCAGTATGCGTCTGGGCGCCTATGCTGCCGTATTGAAAAAAGACAGCAGGGTCCTTGAAATGTATGAGGAATCAGGTCGTCTGGCCGAAGACGTGCGCCGGATTGGACAGCTGCTCGAGATGCCTGACGAGGTGTTTCGGGTGGGAATGGTTATGCTGGAGCGCGACAAAGTTGTTTTAGAACGGCACCGTCACCGCTACGAAATCTCGCCGCGCTTTGTCGAACTCTTAGAAGACGAGGGGCTCGTATTTTCTGGCTATCACCGGCGCGTCGACGGCACGCGTCTCATGGAGTTTCTAGAGCTAACGGAGCATCGCTACTTTGTCGCGACTCAGGCACATCCCGAATTCAAGTCGCGCATGGATAACCCGTCTCCCCTCTTTGCAGGTTTTGTCGGATCTTCTTTGGCCTACCAGCAGGAGCGCAGAGCCGATGATGAGGGGCAGGTCGCTGCATCCTAACGCTGCACGGGTTTTTTCTATGTGTGCTGTACTGCGTCGCGTCCTTCTCGTAGGGGCGCGACTTTTTTTTAGCGTAGCACTGCTCCTGCTCGGGCACTGTGCTCCAATCGAGTCCGACAGAGTAGAGGTGGATATACCCGACCCGGACTCCGAGACTGAGGACGTTTTTCTACAGCTGCGGCGTCCGGGGTCTCGGCTGGAAATTCAAGCTGATTTGGTGCGCGAATACAGCGAAGAGCAGAGGGCATTGGCCACCGGTAACGTGCGCTTGGGGTTCTTTAACGGAGCCGGGCGGGCGGGCGCCGAGCTCTCTGCAGAACGCATGCATCTCTACCATCAGGATGGGGCGATTGATATGGTCGTCGACGTCGTCCTGCAGGCCAGTGACAGCGTGACCGTATACGCCGATTCGCTGCGCTGGCAGCCGGAGGCAGAGCGCTTGGTTGTACCGGGTACGCTGCGTATCGAACTGGCCGATGGAGTGGAGACGGGACGGGGCTTAGAGACCGATACGTCGGCTGATGCGTGGGTGTTGTACGACGTTGAGGGACGCTGGGAATGGGACGGAGAAGTCGTTGCTATATGGGCCAAACGGGAGCGCAGTCAGCGCGTCGAGGGGGGGGTACAGGTCCGCTACGAACAGGCAAAATTACACGTAGAAGATATGCAGTTGAAGAGTCCCTTGGTTCACTGGATGCCCGACCAGCGCCAGCTCTCACTCGACGGTGGCGTAGAGGGCGTCGATTCTTCGGGGGCCTTTTTCGCGCAGCAGGTGGACATCGACGTCCAACGAGACCAGCTGCGCGCTCGCGGACGTATTCAAGTGCGCCGCGGTGCGGTTCTGCTCGAAGCGGACGAGTGGGTTGAGCAATGGCGCTCGCGTCATTCCGCAGTGCGCGGCGATCCCGCTCGCTATGCACGCGGCGAACGCAGCGTCGAAGGCCGACATCTGGTCTATGCACGTGACGCAGAGCGTATTGAGGCACGCGGTGCCGTTTTGTTTGCGGAGGGAGCGCGCAGGCTCGCTGCTTCTACTATGGTGTACGATCACCGTGGGCAAGCGCTCGTGGCAGGGGGAGGCGTATCCGTGGCCGGTTCAGAATGGCAGGGCATCCTGCGATCAGACAGCCTTTCCTTTAATCTGGAGGCAGAGCGCGGCGCGCTGTTGGGTCGTCCGCAACTGCGTAGCGTAGAAGAGAACGACTTACACATATCCGCTGACTCGATGCATTTTGATATGAAAAATCGCACGATAGAGGGGATGGGACACTATCAGTTGACGAGCGGTTCGGTGCGCGTTGACGCCCGGCAGGGGCACTACGCTGCGGCTGATGAACAGGTTGTCTTTGTCGGTGACGTATTCCTGCGCGATGGGGCCATAGATACGCTGGCGCAGTATCAGATTGAATCCGACACGATGGTCGTTCAACTGGCCGACGGTGTCGCGACGCGCGTGCGTGCTGCGGGGGCGTTTAGAGGGCGCGTAGTAATGGGAGATGGAGACGCGACGAGTTGGTTGGTGGGAAACCGAGGCACGGTTGCTCTAGAAGCCGATCGGCTGCGTGCTCTTACCTTGGAGCGCGATGCGGACGTGACTTATCGCCATATTCTCAAGGGTCAGGTGAGTCGATTTCGAGGAGATGAAATGGTGCTGCATTTTAATGCAGAGGGCCTGCAACAGGTTCGCGTAGAAGGCGGCGCGGTGCTGGAATCCCGCCTGGTGCGCGAGGCGGGAGATATCGCCGTCAATAGTGTAAAAGGGGAAGAGATGGATATCTATTTTGCCGAGGGAGTGCTGGTTCGGGTCGAGGTGGGACCTCAGGCTGAGGGTACATACCTGCCCCAAGAGGATATACCGTAGTGGCGCTGCGAGCAGACAATGTGCGCAAGCGATATGGCGGTCGGGCGGTGGTTGACGGCGTCAGTATTGTGGTCGAATCCGGAGAGGTAGTCGGATTATTGGGGCCGAATGGAGCCGGTAAAACGACTACGTTTCACAGTATGGTCGGCTTTGTGACGCCAGATGAAGGCCGGATTCAGCTAGACGAGATCGATATTACGGATTTGCCCATGTATCGACGCGCGCGACAGGGTATAGGCTACCTGCCGCAGGAGACGTCTATCTTCCGCCGCTTGACGGTCGCGCAGAATATTCGCGCAGTGTTAGAGACGCGCGGCTTGAATCAAGACGCTATAGCGGAACGCCTAAACGAGTTGCTCGCTGAACTAGACCTGCAGCCGCGCGCAGACCAACGCGCAGATACGCTATCGGGAGGCGAGACGCGCAGGGTCGAGATCGCGCGTGCCTTAGCGTGCGAACCGCGCTATATACTCCTCGATGAACCCTTTGCCGGGATTGACCCGCGCACGGTGGAAGACCTGCAGAATATCGTCTCAGATCTGCGTGCAAAGGGGTTGGGCGTGCTCATTACAGACCACAACGTGCGAGAGACGCTGGCTATCACCGATCGCGCCTATATCATGGTGGATGGAAAGATATTGACAGCGGGGACGGCCGGTGAACTGACGAGTGATGAGCAGGTTCGGCAGATCTATTTAGGCGAACGCTTTCGCATGGACCGCTAGGTCCACGCGGAGGATTCCACCGCTTGACACATTTTCCCCTTTGATAGTATACTCTCTTTACAGCAATTATTGATCCAATCGCATAAATACCTGTAAAAATATTTAGATAAGTCCTCTTATGCTTCGTATCGCACAAAATCTCAGTCTCCAACAGAAGATGGCTCCCCAGCTGATTCAGTCGCTGCAGTTATTGCAGATGTCAACGCTGGAATTGGAATTGGAGATCAAGCAGCAGCTGGAGCTCAATCCGCTGCTCGAAGAGACGCTGGAGCAGCGTGAAGAGGTGGAAGAGCCGGCAGAAGAGGTTGAAGCGCTCAAAGAAGAGGAAGAGCTGCCTCAGGAGAGCGAAGAAGTTGATTGGGATGCGCTCCTAGACGATCAATTTGATACGGGATCCTACAACAGCGAGCGCACGGAATACGATCCGAACTGGGAAGTAGACCGCGAGCCCCAAGAAAATCGCATCACAGCCATCCCTCCGCTGGTCGAGCAGTTACACGAACAGCTTGCGCTCGGGGATCTGTCTATCGAGCTGCGCGAGATTGGCGAATATATTATCGGCAATCTAGACGATCGCGGCTATTTGGGCTGTTCCGTCGAAGAGATTGCAGGCGACCTCGACGTCGACGTGGAAGTTGTTGAGCAAGTTTTGCGGACCATTCAGACCTTTGAGCCACCGGGCATTGCCGCACGCGATCTGCGCGAGTCGCTTATGATTCAGCTGGCGCTGAGTGACCTCCCCCTTGCCGAGCTTGCACTGGAAATCGTGCGCGATCATATGGAAGATTTAACGCGCAGGCGTTTGACGCGGATAACGCGCGCGCTTGGTATATCCAACGATCTGCTCAAAGAGGCGCTCGAAGTAATTGAAAATCTGCAGCCCTATCCCGGTTCGCCCAGCAGCAGTGACTACAACGGATTGCTAACGCTCGATACAGAGGTTTCATATATAACGCCCGACTTGATCGTCGAGAAGGAGGGCGAGGAGTGGGTTGTGGCGCTGGCGGACGGGACGCTGCCCGCCCTGCGCATCAATCCGGAATATGCCGACTTGTTGAAAGAGCCCAAGCCAAAGAAGGGTCCCGACGAGGTAAAGACCTACGTTTCTAAAAAACTGAACGACGCGCGATGGTTAATCAATGCCATACATCAGCGTCGCACGACGATGCTCAAAGTGGCCAACTACTTGGTGCGCGCGCAGATGGACTTCTTTGAGCACGGTTCTTCTCATTTGCGCCCGATGGTTCTACAAGACGTCGCCGATGCAGTGGAAATGCACGTGTCGACGATCAGCCGAGTTA
Organism: uncultured bacterium; assembly: GCA_937942165.1. Lineage (GTDB taxonomy): Bacteria > Latescibacterota > UBA2968 > UBA8231 > UBA8231. Next base: position 11,299 of record CALDFW010000073.1, read on the forward strand.
GCAACGGCAAATACATGCAGACGCCGCACGGCGTGTTTGAACTGAAGTACTTTTTTGACAGTCGGGTGAGCACGGATGACGGAGAAGACGTTTCGGCGCGCTCGGTCAAAGACAAGATTGCCCGCATGGTCGCCGACGAAGACAAGGCTAAGCCGCTATCGGATCAAGAAATTGCCGATCGGCTTGGAGAAGATGGTTTAAAGATAGCCAGGCGCACGATCGCCAAATATAGAGACCAACTTAAGATCCCCTCGCAGCGATACCGCAAAGAGCTTTAAAAAAAGAAATCCCCGCAGCCTGTACGTCACTGCGGGGATCGTCTTGTTCATACTATTGGGCTATTGGGTTCGGCACATACCTACTGTAGCTGTCCTTCTCCATCAAAATTCATTGCCGATAGTTCGCTTACCTGATCTAAATCGGGATGATGGGAAAACTCGCGCAGCAGCGTCTCAGAGATTTCAATCTGGCCGATATCCAACGTGTTCTTGATGCGGACGACGCGCGCGTGCTCTGTGTGTTCTAAGCGTTGCACGTCGAGGGCTGCTTCGATGACGGCGCGGTCGCTCTCCATGATCACGGGTATGTTGGCGCGATTGAGAAAGGTCGTGGTAAATACGTTGGCATAAGTAGCCTTAAAGTCGATGGCGTCGTAGAGTCGACGGGTGATGATGTCGGCTAGCCCAACACCGTTGGCGTTGCCGTGACTTTCCTCCGTTAGCGAGAGGGCTGCGATCCGCGAGACACCCGGCGTATCTGGTTCCTTGACGCCAGGTAGCAGCATGCGTCCCACGACGTTGGTATCCATACCCGTTCCAGATATGTTTTTGCCTATTTCATCGACGATGAGTAGATCAATGCCTTGCACCATGAGGCGCGGCATCGCGGCACGCGCTTCCTCTAAGAGGTGAGGCTCGCGGCTGACGAACTGCTCTGGGCGGAGCGCCTCTACGCGGAGCGTCTCCTCATAGGCGTTTTCCACGATGGCCACTCCCATGCAGATAGGTGCCTTATCTAGGATCTCGGCACCCCACGCTGGAATGAGACGAGCTAAGCCTTCCGCTCCTTGCGCATGGGCAATCGTGGCGCCCTTGTGACTGCCCAAGCCGATGGTCATCATCTTCATCAGTCCGCTTTCAAACGGTCCCCTAAACGAGGTATGCGGCTTGATGCGATTAATGAGTACGACGCCGTCGGACTCCCACGCTAGGCGATTGAGTAGCACGGGCGTATCGTCGGCCAAGCGTCCGACTTCAACGACGTCCATAGTCGCTTCGACGGGACAGCCCATACTTTCGGGCGAAATGCCGTAACTGGCCAGAACTTCTTTTTGCCCCTCTGGGTTGGCGCCGCCGTGGCTGCCCATAGCGGGGAGCAGGAAGGGTTGGCCGCCCGCTTCTTTTACGCAGTCTACGACGGTGCGGGTGATGAGGGGAATGTTGGCAATGCCGCGACTGCCAGAAGATACCGCAATGCGCTGACCGGATTTTATCGCGCTGGCTAAATCTGCTTCGGCTAGCGTTTGACGGACGCTTTGTCTCACATCTTCTAATGCCGTGGCGGCAAAACGCTGCCGCATTTTGGCCATGCGGGGCAGTTGCATTATGCTTCTCCTCGTGTGGGAATCCCTAATGGATAAGGGCTTCACGCAGGCGATGAGCTCGCTCGCGAATAGGGCGCTTGGGCTTGGGAACGGGTTCGCTGGCTTTTTCTATCTTCCAGATGAAGACCTGCGGCCCCTCACCGGTAAAATGGCGATCCAGGTGGGCATCGAATTCGGCCTCACTCTCTATAGTGAAGACGTGCTTTATGCCGGCGCCGCGGCAGATCTGTTCATAGTCGATCTGGTCGGCGCCCGGAACGGGCTGATTGCCCGTCACTTCGTACGTGCCATTCTCCGTTATAATCATCGTCAAGTTAAGAGCGGGTCGCTGGGCGAGCGTGACCAAGGTGCCCAGGCACATGAGCGTTGATCCATCGCCGTTAATAACGAAAACGCGGCGTTCCGGTTGAGCAATGGCTAAGCCATGAGCAAAATCTGCTGCGTGGCCCATGGCGCTTTCGACGTGGGCAAAATCGAGCGGTCCGTCGGATAATTCGGCCCAGGGCATAGCTACGCTCATGGTGGTAACGACGATTTCATCCGTGCGCTTGGCCGCTATCTTTTTTAGGCAATCGTATTTGTCGAGCATATCAGACGGTCTCCGGAACAATGAGCACTGCGGTGGGTAGAGAAGTCTCTCGCGCCTTGGAAAAAGCGGCGGGAATCTGTTCGATATCGCCGTCCTCGTGCATGGCGGTGTAAGGGATTTGCCATGCGTTGAGCGTGGGCTCGAAAAACGTGGCCGCCGTGTCCACGCGTGGGGCTCCGGGTTCCATCGTCTTGTATCCGCGATAGCCGACGAGCATAACAAGGGGGAGTCCCATGTTATACGCCGTGCCGCGGAACGCGTCGCCGGCCTCAAAGAATCCCGTATTTTGAATCAGGACAAGCGGAGTCGCCCCACCTAAATACAGGCCGGAGGCGAGGCCAAAGGCCTCGCCCTCACGGCTGGTGAGAATTACTTCAATATGCGGATGGGCCCACAGGCGTTCAAAGAGCGCGCGCGATCCGTTGTCGGGCACGCCGACTACGTGTGTGACGCCTTCGTGTTCGAGCGCCTGGACGATCCTTTCTGAACTCAGCAAGGTAATAGCTCCTTTATTCGGCAAAGATCGATCGGTTAGAGATGCCAGAGGCCGCGCCTTCGCGCTGAATGCCTCCTACAAACTGAGCCGTGCGGCCGGCCGGAGCGCAGCCTTCGTAATACGCGCTGAAGGATTCGTTAAATACCCCAATGCCCGCGCGGTTGGCGGCTGAGTCTGCGCCGGCGCTGATGTAGGCGTTGTTGAAAATTCCGTTCTCTTTCAGGCCCTGTCCGCCGGCTTCCTTCACGCGGGCGTCAATCGTATTCAGCTGCGTGCCAGCATCGTCACCTGCCACGGCGCTGACCATGACTTCGCGCACGCCGTGGTGGCTGATGGCGTTCCAGGTGCTAAAGCCGTCTTCGACCTGCCCGGAGCGAATAATCTCGACCTCGCCGGATACGACGCGCGGCTGCGGCTCAATAATGCTATCGAGGTTGGGAATGCGCGAAACGGGGTAGATCAAACCAGCAGGGAGGTCGTCGCCGAAGTAGTCGACAAAGGCCTTGCGGGTGGTCTCTATGCGCTCCCAGGTCTTGCCGGGATCGTCGTCAACGGCGACGAGAATTTCCATGAACACAGTCTGTTTGCGAAAATCGATGCCCTGCTCGGCAAAGGGCTTGGCATACTGCTCTTCGAGGATAAAGTTCATTTCCTCGACCAAGTCGTCGCCCAGCGTCGTAATCATCTGATCGCCCTTTTTGTGTAGCACGGACGCACCCGATGGCTGGTGGTCCACCCACGTTCCGTAGTCGACTTTGCCTCCTCCGATGGTAACGCTCTCGCCTTTGGCCGCTTTGATCTGGACTTCAAATAGGGCCGCTGGGTCGGGAAATCCTTCTCCGTGCGTAAAGCGAGCCATGCGGTTGGAGCGCAGGGGGCCGCCCGTGACGGCGTTAATCAGTGCGCCGTAAATCTTGTTGAAATCGTTTTTGCGCTCGTCGCATTCGTCGCGATCGGCCGAAGGCGTGGTCCACAGTACATCGGTCTTGTATACGTCTGACCAGTGCACGCCGCAGGTTTCCAAGCCCTTATTCAGATTTTCAATCGTGCCAAACCACTCCGACCCTACGTCGTTTGCATACTGGGTGCCGACGTTGCCCGAGGGCTCTACGAGGCGCACGACGTCGCCGTTATCGTCGCGTATGATGACCTCCGTTGGGTTGGAAAAAATGGCAATTGAATTGTGGCGAATAATGTTGACCTGGGCCATAAGGTTCCCCTTTTTCGTGGATTAGAAACAAAGTGAATACATGTCTGTCATTATATGTTTGTGTTGCGGTCTGATAAAATAAAACCTAATGACGTTGCGAACAACAGGAGGATCTATTGAGACGCTGCGTAGCGCTCTTTGCCAAGAGACCAGAGGCCGGAAAAGTCAAAACGCGTCTGCAATCGGCCTGCAGTCCTTCTGAGGCCGCGCATTTATACCGCGCATTTTTGCTCGATACGGCGACCACGGTATCGGCCGTACAGGCAGAGGAAAAGGTGATTGCCTATGCGCCTACTGGGGCTGAGGAATTCCTGCGCGACCTGCTGTGCGAAGCGGGTTCATTCACCTACGTCTCCCAGCGTGACGGCACGCTGGGAGAGCGGATGCAGGATGTAATTGACGGCGCTCTGGGACGCGGTGCCGAGCGCGTGGTGCTGCTGGGATCAGACAGTCCGGATTTGCCCGCCGAATACATCAACCGAGCGTTTGATCTGCTCGTGGAACACCCGCTCGTCCTCGGACCCAGCACCGATGGCGGATACTACCTGATTGGCTTGCAGCGCGGTGCGCGCTGTCCGATGGCGGATATCGCCTGGAGTACGGGCGACGTGCTCGACCAGACGCTGGCGGCCATTGGTGAGCAATCGCTTGGCCTGCTGCCGGTTTGGTACGACGTGGATACGCCGCGGGAAGCCGCCTTTCTTCGCGTTCATTTGCGTGCGCAGCGGTTGGCCGGAACGGCGGTAGGCCGCTACAGCCTGCCCGCGTTAGAGCAGATGGCGCTGCCCTCTCCATCGTAGGCGAAACCCACTGCGGTCTGCGCCGATTTACATGCCCATAAAGCGGTAGCCGGCATCGACGTAGACGATCTCGCCGGTGATGCCCGAGCTGAGGTCGCTGCACAGAAAGAGCGCGCTATTGCCGACTTCTTCGACGGTTACGTTGCGCTTGAGTGCCGCCCGTTCTGCGTGCGTCTCCAACATGATGTTGAATTGGCCAATACCGCGTGCGGCCAGGGTTTTAACGGGACCGGCCGAGAGCCCATTCACGCGGATGTTGCGGTCGCCCAGTTCGCGCGCGAGATAGCGCACGCCCGATTCGAGCGCTGCTTTTGCTACGCCCATCACGTTGTAGCGTGGGATAGCGCGCATACTGCCCAGATAGGTCATAGCGACGATGCTGCCGCCCTGATCCATGAGGGGAACGGCGCCGCGGCTCAGCGCGTTGAGCGAGTAGGCGCTGACCGATAGAGCCAGTTGGTAGTGATCCTGCTCTATGCCGAGAAAATGCCCGTCTTCCAAGTCTTCCCGTCGAGCAAAAGCGATGGAGTGGACGGCTGAATCCAGTCGTCCAAACTCGGTTCGGACCTTGTCAAAAGCCGCCGCAATGGAGTCGTCGTTGGTGCCTTCGCAGGGAACGATAAGTGGCGTTTGCGATAGTTTGCCTGCCAATTTGTCGATGCTATCCTTTTCGCGATCGCTGAGATAGCTCAGCGCTAAGCGGGCGCCGTGCGCATCTAGCGAACGCGCAATGCCCCAGGCAATGCTACGGTGGTTGGCTACGCCAGAAACGAAAGCGAATTTGTCTTGCATCAACATAATATGGCTCCTTTTTATCCTTGCCTAATCTGACTTTTTCCGTTTAAACAGCTGTTCCCACTCATCTACCTCTCCCTTGTCGAGCGTTAGGTTCGGGTCTATCTCGCGCGGCTGGCGACGTGCGAGACGGTCGTCATCCTTGCGCCGAGTAGGTTGTTCGAATACTGCTGAAAAGGCCTCTACTTCTTCTCTATCGGGCCGCCAGTGCGGATCGGAGCCCGGATCTTGCTCGCCGCGGTGGACCGTGCGCTGTCGCGGGTTTTCCACCTCCTCTGCAAACGCCGGCGAATCGATGAACGAGATCTTGTGGCGCGCAGCGCAGCGCTGTATCTCGCGATCCGAAGTGACGACGCGTAGCCAGCGGGCGCCGTGCTTTTGTGCAACGCGCTCCATGATTAAATCGTCGGCCTTTTGGGGACGACGTGAAAAAAATATATCTACATTGTCTCGCTGCTGGTAGTCTGGATGGCCCACTTCGGGATCGCCGTCGTAGAAAATGGTGATCTCCGTGCCGGTTTTGCGCGCATAGGCGCCGAGCACTGCTTCAATGTGCGTGCGCGCCGCGGCCAGACTCTGATGCAGGGATTCGCTGTACAGCGGCACGCATTTGATCAGATTGTATCCGTCTATCAGCGCGTGTGGGCGATTTTTAGCCATGCCTGCTCGTAGGTTGGTTTAGGGGCGCTCGCTCAGCGAGATTCCCGTCCGGTTAAGGCTGTAGGATACCACGCTGCTCTTGGCATAGGGGGCCATTTTGCGAAGGGCTGTAAGCGCCTTGCGTAGCTCTACTTCTCGCCCCTCCCGCGCAATAAGCAGGGCAAAACCACCACCTCCGGCGCCCGTTATCAGGCCTCCTTCACTCAGATCGGTCAGGGAGGGATGTTCAAATAAGTGCTGCAGCGTCTCGCTGGTTGCCCCTGGATCTAAGATGCAGCGAAGCTGCCAGTAGCGCACGGATAGGTTGCCCAACTCGCTGTACGATCCCTGCCGCAGGGCCTCGACCATGCGATCGTGTATATCAAGCGATTCGCGTATGGCCCGATAGCGAAGGGGATCGCGCGTCAGATAGGCGTCGAGCACTTCGTTGAGGCCGCGAGTTGCCGCGCGTGAGATGCCCGTATCGAATAGGACGACGCGCTTGGCAAAGGTGGCTTCATCGATGCCGCTGAGAAATTGGCGCTCTGGTGCGGGTAAGCCGTCCGTCGGGGGTGCGTAGAAATCCTTGATTGCCGAAGGGCCTCCGCACGCCCCACGTGCATCCTGCCAGCCGCTGTTGAGTCCAAAGCTCTGTTCGAGCAGAACGCTCTGGTCGTAGAGTCCGGGATACTCGCTTTCCACGTTGCCATAGGCGTGATTGGAAAGTCTATACAGCATCTTCAGCACGGCTGCGGCCAAAATGCTGCTCGTCCCGAGGCCCGAACCCTGCTGCACTTTACTGCTGGTTATCAATTCGAGACCGCCTCCGCCGGTGAATGCCGCGACGTCGCTAATAATTGTATCCGAATGGTCGCGCACAATGCCCACGTGCACGAGTGCCTGCTTGACGAGGCGCAGCGCCTCGTCGCCTCCGCGGCGGTAGGCAAAGAAGAGTTCGCTCTGCGTTGCCTCGTCTCCCTTACTGCTCGCCTCAAAGTCGGCCTTGAAGTCCATCGAGAGCGAGCGCAGTATGAGTTTAGGTTCGGCCAGGCGACGCGCGGTCACTGTCAGGGGAGGGGACGTGTGCTCCTCTCCCTCCATCTGTAGGTCGATGCCGATATTGAGGGTTTTTCCTCCCTGCTCTTTGCTGCGCATGTGGTTGTCGGAGGCGTTGGCACTAGAGATGCCAATGCGCAGGGGCGATTCGATGAGGAAGCTGCGGTTATAATCGCTTTCTGCCATGCGCGGAGCCGCGTCGCGCTCTTCGCCCAGATCTGCTAGGCTGCGGCGCAGGTCGATGCGCTGCAGTTGGTTGATACGCGCTTCGTAGGCCTCGGACAGCTTGTTGAACGCTTTGTCTTCTTTGAGCGTGGCGATGCGCTCTCCGTCGATGCGGCAGGAGGGAGGCGAACGTCGTCTCCAGGCCTTGGAATCCATGTCCATCAGGCTGTACAGGTCGGCCATGATGCGCGCCGCGCGCATGCCGCTTAGGCGGCGGGTCGATCCCTCCTGTCCATCTATATGGGCACTCAGCGACTTTATCATGGCAAAGAGTACCTTGGGATCGTTGTCGGGAACCAGGCGCAGCACCTGGCGATGGTCGACGTCGGACTGCTCTTTGACGACGTCGACGAGCACCTTGGGCAATTCGAGCTCAACGGCGTCAGCAAAGAGCTCGGTCCACGTCTCTGGCGTTAGAATTTGAAACAGATGGTCAAGTGCTGCGTGCGTTTGCAGGTCGCGCAAAAGCGCTCTGTTGAGCAAAAGGTGACGTATGAACAGGCGCCGTTGGTCTCGACCGACGTTGCCGCTGCGCGCTTCTCCTAGCAAGGGGTCTAGCAGGGCAACGACCTCGTCGATGCTGCGCGCTTCGGCAAGGCGTTTCAAATAGTTATCCATAGCGTATCGTCTTTTCCTATCACAGCTTGAGATGGGCCGCGATGCGACCGTTTGTGCGCAGGCCGTTCCAGAGGCCCTCGCTGACGCCGGACTGCCCATCGCTCTTCCGGCGGGCATGACATAAGCCAGCCGGTCTGGGGTTGGCCTCTATGGGTATGGCCGCTGGCCGATCGTCTTTCATATCGACGACGAAATCCAGTCCTACTAGCGCCAAATCGGGAAAGGCGGCCGCCGCGCGCTCTGCGCAGGCAAAGGTTTCGTCCCAGAACGCGCTATCGAGCCTGACGGGCTGCCAGCGGTCCTTTGGGCGGTGGACTAATTGGTCGTCCAGCGCCGCCGCCGACACGATGCGGCCACCGCGTCCCCGCGAAGCGGGCGCGTGGGCGTGCATACCCAGCTGCACGTAGTGAGAATCGGCGCGTCGACCGGTGTCGCAGTTGGCAACGTGTATGCGCACGGCCAGCGTGTGCATACTGCCCTGTTCCCGATCCTTAAAAAAAACGCGATCTCGCCGCACTTGCAACAGTAGACCTCCATCCTGGCTCTGTTCTTTAGCGTAGGTCGACCAATCCTCGAGGGAGCGTATATAGGCTACGCCGCGGCCTTCACTCGCGTCGTTGGGTTTAACGACCAGCGCTCCGTAGCGATCGAGCCACGTCCTAACGATGGATTCATCGGCCTTAGTAATGGAGCGCGTTGCGGGCGCGTCTATTCCGCTTTCCGTCCACGCCCGAATGGTGACCTGCTTGTCGTCTGCGCGCTGCGCCTGTGCCCACGGATTTATCTGAAAAACGGGCAGATGGGCTGACCAATGGGCGTGCAGCGTTTGCTCGCCGTGTCCCAGACTGAGAAAGTGCACGCTGTCTATCGGCAGCGGAACGGCCAGAGACGCTTCTACAAAGCGCTGGGCATTAAAATCAAAGAAAAGGGCGCGCTGCGTCCGATTTGATCGGTCGATCCAGTCCGTATGGATGCCTAGTATGTTGAAGTGAGCCCGCCCAACGGCGGTAGAATCTGCGGTAAAGGCGTCGGCTACAAGGGGGTAGATTTCGTGCGTGATCAGAGAAGACCGGGCAAAGACGACGGCGTGATTGTGCGTGCCGCAGAGCAAGGAAGCGAGGGCCTCTGCCCCGAGAGGATAGGGGGCTAGGCAGAGTTCGGGCGCCAGCGATTGGCTGCGCTGCGCGTCGCGCGCTAATTCGACCAGCCGCCAGCGGTATCCCCGATCGCGCTCTAGGGCTTGGCGCACGGGGCCGTGCGTATTGATATCCGACCAATCCCACGTCGCACACAGCCAGTCGAGTGCGCTATCCCCGTCGTCTAAGGTGCGCTGGCTCAGGGCATATTTGAACGCTACGCTGAGCTCTAAGGCCCCCAGCGCTGCGTCCGAACTCAGCCCTAGTGTACGCGCGGCCCGTCTGCAGGCTGCCTCCTGTAAACCGATCTCAACGGCGGTCAACGCCGGCCTGCTCCAGCGCGTCAAGGTATGCTTCGCCGGCCCTGCTCAGGTCGGAAAGCACGATGCGCGCTTGCTGACCCGTCGCATCGGGGTCTTCGGGTCGCTGCTGCTCTTGGGCGCGCTGGGATTCGACGACGGTTTCCCGCAGCGCCACGCGGTCCCACAGGCCTAGGCCAATATTGGGTTCGACGAGTACGATCCGCCAGTCGATGATCGCGCTCGCAAAAGTGCGTCCGCCCTCCCGCAGCAGATATTCTGCGCCAATGCGCTGTCCCTGCGCGTCGTATTGAGGCCGTATGTCGACTAGCTCACCCGAATCGGCAAAGAGAGGGGCAACGAGAAAGTCGAGCATCATATAGCGCGGATTACCGTAGGATACGCCGGTTAGATCCCGCCCGACCTCACACCCCGTTTCTTCCCTATACAGGTCCGCTGTGCGTGCTTCGTAGGCGGCAAGAGCCTCCATAACGCGTCCGCCGGCCTGTGCTAGCTTGGCAAAGAGCGCCTGGCGATGCGATTCCTGCACGATTTCGGGCAGAAATAGATCGAGGTTGCCTCCGCGTCCCACGTTGGTGACTAGCTGCTTGCTGTTGAGGGTAATCCAGTGAGATATATGCCACTTGTCAGCGTCGGCTTCGGCGTCGGGCACATCGGTCGAAAGAATGATGCGGTGTGAGCCGTAGATGCTGGTGCGAGGGCGTCGCTGGCGGTCTACCGGACTGCTCCAATCGACAATTTGGCGATCGACAAAGGAGCGCATAAAGGATTCGTTGGCCCAGTACTCGGGCGATGAGACGACCACTTCTTGAATCGATACGTTGTTTTTGAGCGAGATCTGGTACGTGAAGTCCACGGCTTCGCGCAGGACGTCTTCGTCTACGCTACCGTCGACGCGGCGCAGGACAAAGACGCTCATGCCGCGTCCGCCGGAACCGGCCGCATCTTTTACAATGACGATGCGATGCTGGCGGGCGAAGGCCGCCAAGCCGATATAGGGCGTGCCTTCCAATCCGTGCTCAATCCATTCCTTGATCTGCGCCTCGCTGGCCCGCTGACCGTACCGGCTGAGCCAGTCGATCTCGTCGGGAATGTCGACGCCGGACGAGGGCGGAAATATATCGGGATATTTGGCCTTGTCATACGTAGTCCACGTGTGGAAGCGCGACTGAATGGTGTAGGGGAGTCCGCAGTCTTCTAGGCGCCCATCATCATAGGTTGGATCGCCGTGAAAGGGATACACGAGCGCGGCTAAAACGGGTCGAGTAAACGCGGCTGCAATGCGAATTCCCTTGGGTGGGACGGCAGTCGCGCGCTGCTCGGCTTCGGCTTCAGAGAGTCCCCTGCAGCGGATCAGGGCCTGGGCGTAGGTTGTGCGATCGACGTAGAGGTGTCCGCTGTCGATGTGCGCGGTGTGCGGCTCTGTTTCGACCAGTTTGAGGTGCCGGCTGATAATTAGGTTGGCGCCCGGTCGACTCTCGTCGATCAGCTGGCGGCACAGCGTGGGGCCTTCGCCCAAAGCGCGCGAGTAGTGCGTGCGCCCAACGGGTACGGCAAAGACGTGGTTGACGCGTCCGTCGGCGTCTATGAGATCTGGGTCGAACTCCTCGAATACTTCGGGGATGGGAAAGCCGTCGTTGCGCATAAAGGCGAGCTCGCGCAGCTGTCCATAGCAGCGCCACAAGCGTTCGGCCTCGCTCTCAGCTCCGGCGCCAACGGCCTCTATCGGAGCGTCGTACAGGCCGTTGCCCAGCAGTAGATCCTGTTCTCGCTGCGGGCGTTCGGCCAGCTCGGTGCAGGTGCAAACGACCGTGCGCAAATAGCGGTAGAGCCAGGCGTGGTGGCGGTTGGCCAGCGCGTAGAGCGCCTCCCCGTCGTAGTGGTCAAAGCCGATGCCGCGATCAAAGATCCAGGGACGATAGGGATAGAAGTGGTCGTTGATTGTCTCGGCGAAAAATACGGCAAGTCCAGTCCACAGGGCTTCCGTATCGCGCACTTCGGGCGCGACGTGCGTAGCTGCAATTGTGGTCTCAACGGCTAGTAGACTGTAAAAGAGCTCACCGGCGCGAGCAATCATATCGAGCCGGCGGTCGCGCTCCGCCTCGCTGATCTGCGCGAGCCCAGCCGATTCCACGGTCCGCTGCGCAAGTCGCCCCAAGTCGCCGATATCCTCGTAGCCACCGGCGATGGCGCGCCAGTTTTCCTCTTCGATTTGACGCGTGCTAAAGAGGGCTGACAGGCGTTCGATAAAGTCCTGCGTTTCCCCCGGATTATTCTCGTCGTACAGCTGACTTGCCAGGGCCAAGAGCGCGGTGCGTGCGTGGCCGCAAAAGGTGCCAAAATCAGCTTCGCTGAGAGCGGAAGCACCGTCGCCCAAGGTTGCTGCCGCCGCGCTGTATGCCGCATCAAAAGAGATGTGCGCTGCGTCGACGGCGTCAAACGCGCTTTGGCGTTCGTTGAGTGCACGCGCCAGAGCAATGCGCTCGGCCAGCTGATGTCGCGCTTCAATGGCGATGGCTGGGCTCTCTTCTGCAGCCTTGTTCGAGCTTTCAATGCCTTTTTCTTCGCGAAATTCTTCGACGCGCGGCTGGAAGCGGACGTGTAGCAGGCCGCTGAGCGGGCGATCTGCGTCGGGTGTGGGACGACTGGAGAGTGCAGCGATGCTCGCATCAAACTGCTCTCGGTAGGCGCGAATATCCTGCTCGGACTGGCCGTCCAAGAGAAACAGGCCGCCCAGCGCGAGAAAGGTCTCGAAGTTTAGCTCCTCCAGCGGCAAGCCGCGGCCGATGCCGGCCAAGAGATGAGCTATATGGCGGTCGCGCGGCCGGTCGCGGCCAAAGCGATGTAGCTTGGCCGCTTCGTCCAGCTGCTGTTCGACCTCCTGCTCCTGACCAATCTCTTCACATATCTCTCCATACAGGCGCTCGGCGTCTTGTAGATGGCCTTGGCAAAGAGCCGTGCCCAGGGATTCGGCGCGGCGTCGGCGTCGGCGCATGGTGGCACGCCAAGATTCGATCGTATCTCCGCCTAGGCCAATGCTGGCGTAGATACTCTCGCGCTGGCGATTGTCTCCTGCTGCAAAAAAGAGCATCACGTCTAGGCTGTTCATGGCGCGGCGTCGCGCACCAGAAGCCCCGTCGACAATGACCAGCGCACTGTTCGGATTCCCCTCTAGCATGAGATCGCATATGAGCGCCGGATCTTCCAAGAGGTCCAGCAGCTGGCGGTGGGGGATGCCGGCATCCAGGACATCTGCCCCCTGCAGGGCTCGTTCGAACTCGTATTCCGGACCGACGGTGGCCAAATGCAGGGCGTGCAGGCGGCCTCCCAGCTCTTCGCCGAGCGCGCGCTTTATTGCCTCGTCTATGGGGGCGCGGTGAGCCCAGCGCATCAGGTCGGGGCCATACACCTGCATATTGGCTTCAATCTCTCCCTCGGTAAAACCGCTGGCCAACAGGCGATTTTCTCCTTCGGCGGCAATCTCTTCAAGGTGTGTATCGCTGGTGTAGGAGAGCAGATCCTGCGTCGATAGGCCGGTGGGCGACACAATGCGCATTTCAGCGGGCGATGCATAGGCGGGAAAGAGAGCATCGAGCGCGACCTGATCTGCGTTCGATGCCCCGACGCCGAGAAGCTCCAGCACGCGTTCGCCTCTTCCGCGCGCGCGCAGAGCCGCGAATCCTTCGCTCGTGAGCGCGGCTAGCTCCTGGCCCTCACTGTCAAGCGAGTAGAGCAAGTGCTGGCCGGTGCCGGCCATAATCTCAAACTTTCGCATGCCGGCTGCAAAGCGACCGTCTTGGGTGTCGGGCTTGTATTCGGCTGCCATGACCACGACTGGATGCGCGCTATCGATGGGGAGAGCCGGATGTCGCTGGGCCGCTTGAACGACGGCTTGGCGCAGCAGCCAGGTCTTGAAAAATGGCATAAAGCGATTTACGTGCTCACCGCCGGCGACCATCTTGTGAATGCCCCAGTGAGCCGCAAGGCTGGTCATTACCCGGTAGGGATCGCGGAGTTCGGGTTGGCCAAGTCCATCCAGGACATTGGCGACGCGCGTCAGCTGAAAAATGGACGAAGCGCCGTCTATATGCTGTCTCAGGTATTCGGCTGCCCACTGTTCCCAGGCAAATTGCGTATCGTATTCGTCGCGGCGGGCCAAGATGTCATGTGCCAGTCTGACGGCGCGCTCGTGCTGGTCTTCGGGCAGGCCGATCTGGCGCAGCTTTTCTCCGCGCGTCAGCGTTAGTACAAATTCTAGGAACAGTCCGTCTTTGGGCACGCAGTAGCCGCCGTAGGCCTCGCCGGCTGGATGGATGAGCCGGTCGCGGCGGCGACTCATCTGATCGCCCATCTCTTCGATGTCGCCGTGCCCCGAGGCCGTCGTCATCAGGGAGAGCGCGTTGGAAAAGGCGAAGTGCGAGCTCATAGAGGCGTTTTCACCCGTCTTGAGCAATTCGGGCTGGGTCAGGCTCTCGTAGCTCTGCACCGATTTATTGATCAAACCGTAAATGCGGCGCCCGACGCGCGCGGCTGCTCGATCCGCTCCCCCGACCCACTGCGACCAGGTCTCCACCGACTCGCGTTCGCGGTGGCCCAGATCGACGCGGCTGGGCGTGTAGAGCAGGTGGTAGCGCTTGTTGGCGCCGCTGGCCTGATAATAGTGCTGTGGATATAGGGTGCAGTGAGAGAGGTTGTGCTCGGCAATGATCTCCTTGCGCGCCGTGGTCTTGGTCAAGCGACCGTATCGGCGCAGGAAGCTGTCGGCGCGCTGGCGCAGGCAGAGGGCGGGATCGTCGCGGTCCAGCGCCTCGAGCACGCGCTGGCGTGCGGCAAAGCGAGCATAGGTCTCCGCGTCTTGGCGATACGCTTCATCGCCCTCGACGACGGCGCGAAGCGCGCCGTCAGAATCCGAGTTGGCGTGCGCACTTTGATAGGCGTCAACGGCCTGCTGCAGCGGTTCTCCGTTGCGCGCTACAACCTGGTCGAGCACTTCGTTTCGCAGCGACTGCCCGTTGGCCTGCAGGTAGGCTTCGACGAGCGCTGGTTCGCTCAGCTCCTTCGCGCTGCGTCCGTCGGATGCTTCCTGGTGCGCGACGAGCACGCCGAGCGTAGCCAACTCGCGCTGGACCTGTGCGTTGCCGCCGACGACGCGGCGCAGCGCGGCTTCTTCGGAGAGCTGTTCGCGCGAAGCGAGCTCTTCCACCTCAACCCATATGCCCAATTCAATCACGATCTGACGTCCGAGTTGGGCTATGCGCTCGGCGTAAAAACGCTGGCGCTCCTCGACCTGAGCCTGCAGGTCGCACGTGTGTACGATGTTGTAGAGGGCCATTGATTCTTCTAGCCAGGTGCGAATATATCCCTCGGTCATGCCGGCCGACTGTGTGGTGAGCACGTGCAGCGTCGGCAGCGTTGGACGGGGCAGGAAGGCGTCTTCTCTTCGCGCAGTCCACGGGGTTAAATCGCAGGGCACGTCGGCCTCAGCGGCCGCCTTTAGTGCTGCGTCGCCTAGCGGCAGGCCCTCTTCGCGCAGCGCGTTTAGATGCGAGATCGCTTCGTGGTCGCGCTCGAGCAGGACGTGGCGCATTGCTGCGTAGGGTTCGATGTCTTCGCGCTCAACCAGGTGATGTATCGTCGCGCAATCGCGTTCGTACAGTCCGGCAAAGAGAGCCGCTATGGCCAGCACCTCGTCTGCGCTGGCCCGTTCCGCGTCGTCGCCGGCAATCCACTCGCGGGCCAGGCTGATCCATTCGCCTTCGAGCACGCGCCGTATATTGCGCGCCCAGTGATCGGCCATTTCTTCGCGAAATGATTCTTCCATGCCTGCAATATCGACCACCGTGCGCGTTTGCTCGCGCCCGTCTACGGTTGAAACCTGTTCTTTTATAAAGAGGGGAATGGCTTCAATCCAGTGGTCGGCCTCTTCGAGCCATCGGTAGTCGGGACTGCTATACACTCGGTTGCCCGACAGGCGCACCAGCTTTTTGAGATTTTCCGACTTGCCCAGATAGGGCTCCTCGAATTCGTTGATCTTTACGAGCAGGTGTGAGCCGGTCGGAGAGGGTCGCTGGCTTACGACGACGTAGGCCGCGTTTCGCTTGTCCGCCGCCAGCGCCGCGCGGCGCACGTCTTCCACGAGGCGTAGACGCGCCGTCGTCTGCTGGCTGATATGCGCGTCTTCTACGGTGGGAAGCTCCGTGCTGGCCAGTTCGTCTCCGTGATTTTCTACGCGTTCTCTGGCGCGCTGCAGAAAGGCCAGCGTGTCCTGCTGCTGCACTTCGAGTACGGCTTCCTCGAAGCGTTCGCAGGCGCCTTCCAGCTGCGTGAGGGCGATCTCTTCGCCTTTTTTGAGCAGCAGGCGCAGCGCCTCAGCCGTCGGCTGCAGCACCTCGCTGCCGCGAGTGGCCTTGTCGAGTGCGTCGGCCAGTTCGGCCATACGCGCGTCGGGGAAGAGCAGAGCGGCGTCGGCAAAGAGGGTGCCCTGATTGTGAAAAGCGCGACTCATACGGCCAAAAACGAGCTCCTGTCGCTGTGCGCGGACTTCGGCGGCAATGCGCTGGATATTGTCGCCTTCGATATCTCGATCATAGGATCGAAGGACTTCATACAGGCGCAGTCGCTTGTCGTCGGGATCGATATCGCTGGCCAGCACTTCGCGGGCGGCTCGGCGGTCATAGGGGAGATCGAGGCGGTCCTGCCCGAGTAGCCAGGTGATGTGTAGGTCGCGCCAGGTAGCTCCGTCCATATCGTCTGGATGAGGGCTCTGGGCACGCTCGAGAAAGAGGCCAAAGGCATTACCGCTGTCTATGTTGGGCCGCTCGAGCAGCTGGCGGACGCGCAGGCGCTCGCTGCGCGAGAGCGCGTCATACAGGGAGAGGACGTCGTGGAGGGCACGTCGTGGAGGCGTCTGCACAAGGACGCTGAAAAGATAAAACTGCCCTAGGGCGAGCAGGACTTCAAAACCGTTGAGTAGTTCCGGCTGCGCAGCGGCTAGGTCGTCCTTTTTCGCATCCCATTCTATGCCCAGTTCCGACGCGACTTCACAGGAGATGCACAGGCCCTCTTCTCCCAAGTCGAGCAGGCGGTCGTGGTTGCGCATAAAGCGGATGCGCCGACCGTCTAGAGCCGTCCAGAGCGACTCGCTGATCGAGCTGGAAAAACGGCGCAGAATAAGGTGGAGTGCACGTTCACAGAGCCGCGCCGTCAGCTGGGCTTCAGCGCCGGCGTCCTCGTCTAACTGCACGGATGGCGGCACTAGGGGTTCGTTTGAGATGCGATACGTTCCTGAACTGATGCATTCGCCCTCGCCGCGACGAGCGCGCCAGAGCCCTGCGCGCGGGTTGTGGTTTGCGACGAGTCGTAGAGGAAAGCCAGAAGTGGACAAGAAATGTATCTCCCAGTAGCTGGATGTTTGGGGGCCAGTCTGCTGGGCCAACAGGCATACGCTAGGTCGTCTGCTATTAGCCCGTTTGCTGCAAAAAGGCGATGGCCGTGCTCTTGATCTTGGGGGCCATGAGATAACAGACCTTAAAGAATTCTCTGCGATCGATCAACGCCCATAGGCAGGGAGGCACGTTCAGTCTGTCCACGACCTCGTCCAGTGCTTGGCCTATATCGCCGCTAAGAGCTTCCTCGACGGTCCTATCCGACGGCGTTGCGCCTATTTTCTTAATCGCTGCGTCGATGCGCTCAAAGAGCACTGGGAGCGGATGGTGCTGCTCTCCGGGATAGGGAAATAGGCAGTTACTGGCTAGGTTGGCCAGAGCCACCAGCTTGAGCAGAGCGGGGGAGTGATCTGTGATCTCGTGATGCTGGCCGATCACTTGGATCACTTCGGGTGACATCTCCCATTTCTGGGCCAGGCGCGAGCCGATGACCTGATGGTCGATATCCTGCATGAGGAAGCGCTCGATTTCAATGGTCGAGTGCGCCCAGAGTTGGTCGCTTTCCCGCGCC
>CALDFW010000074.1 GCA_937942165.1 uncultured bacterium
GCAGAGGGATGCCTAGCGGGTAACACTCAGAGTTGCCAATGCATTAGCAAGGGCTGTGCCACGATCCGCAGACCGCGTTTTTTTCGGTCTTTTCAGGTGTGAAACCGCTTATTGCCTCAGATTCGCGTTCTCTCATTTCCACGAGGAACGCGAATTTTTTTCTCTTTTTTTAAATGGACGGGCATTTTATTCACGATGGCGCTTCTCCTCGCCGAGTAGGATGATGTCAAAAGCTGGCTGTGTGCGCACCATGTGGTTGACTTTACAACCACTTACGTATTATATTGAACCGGTTATGCACACGCCCAAGAAGTGCGTTGGGGGAGATCATGGCATCAATAATTACAATATTGGCGTTGCTGTGCGTTGTGGCGACGAAATTTCTCACGTCAGTTAGACTGCGCGGCCTTCGAGCTAAATTTGATTCTATACAGCCCGAAATAGATGCTTTACACACTCAGGTTACTGAGACTGAAGAGAAATTAGAAGAGCTGGGTCTCAAGGTAGAAGAGAGAGAGGCACTGCTGAGCAATCTGGCCGATGCTGTCCGGATCCTTGACGAAAGTCTCAAGCGCCCGATAGAGGATTTAACCGCACAGGATCGAGTGCAACTCGCTGAAAAGGGCGCGCAGGAATGACGGGGCCTCCGGCTCTGTTAGCAGTGTATCCCTTCTGTCCGTTCCTGTTCGCCGTTTAGCGAGCAGGTTTTTTTATTGTGATTCTATGACGACCGAACCGGTAGACCGCGAAGGCCCTCGCCTAAGCGATTACAAGAGACACTACAGCGTAGATGCAGAAGCGATTGTAGATCCAGAAGCGCTCAACCCGCACTGGCGTGCTTCCGAGCGCAGGCGCTTACAGTTACTCGTGCGTCTCTTGGCTCTGCAAGCCGGCGAGCGCGTGCTAGATATCGGCTGCGGTTCGGGTTGGTTAGCCGACCGATGTCGGCGCGTTGGGGCTCATGTAGATGCCATGGATATTGGGCGAACGGGCGTGCGTGGTGCGCGGCAGCGCTATCCGGAAGTCGCCTCGTACGAAGTCGGCGATCTCTATCACTTGCCCTATGCGGACAGCCGATTTGACGCCGTCGTTCTCTCTGAAGTAGTCGAACATCTCGAAGATATTCCCTCTGCGCTGCGCGAGGCAGCGCGCGTGCTCAAACCGGGCGGCCGAATGGCCATCAGCGTGCCCTATCGCGAAACCATTGTCGAGCATTTGTGCGTGCACTGCAATCGGCTAACTCCGGGCAATGCCCATCTACATTCCTTTGATCGCGCAAAGATGGACGGCCTGTGTCGTGAAGGAGGGGTTGAAGTGGTTCAGACACAGCTTTTGGCTAACAAACTATCTGAAATGGCCGGTTTTCCTCTCATGAGCACCCGGTGGCCTTACGGTGCTTGGCGTGCCGTAGACGTGGTGCTTAATAGATTCCTACCCAAGCCCTCCTTTATGGCAACGCTGGCCCGTAAACAGTCCTGATATGGGTCGGTTGACCCGTAAGGTTGGCATAGTCGCGCTTGGAAGGGGGGCCAATGCACTGGCTGTATATGCCGTGTATGCTCTGGCTGCGCGGACCTGGGACAAGGTGCAGTGCGAAGTATTTGCCGCTATTTGGGTGTTGAGCAACGCCCTTGTTCCAATATTCTTAATTGGCCTTCCGACAGCGGTCCTCTACTTTTTTCCCCGACGAGAAAATACGCGCGGTCTTGCTCTGCAGGCGGGGAGCTGTGCGCTTGGCTCAGCCCTTATACTGGGCGGTTTGCTGCACCTAGCTGGAAGTGAGCTCTTTGCCATCTTACACGGGGATGAAGGCCCGCCGCCGGGAATGGATGAGCCGCTAGCGGCCTTTATTCCCTACGCAGTTGCCCTTGTTGCGGGTGGGGTCCTGGACGCGGTGCTGATCGCTGCTGACCGGGCACACTGGCAGGCACTACTGGGACTGGGGTCTTCCGTCGGTCTCGTGGCTGCGGCCGCTGTGGGCTACGCTTGGGGATTGACTACGGCAGAGGTTCTGGGACTTATCTCCTGCGTCGGACTGCTGCGGCTTGCAGCAGCCTACGCTCTCGTTTATCGAGTCGTTGGATCCGGTGCGCACTGGGGTGCTGATGGGTGGCGAGAGCTCTTGTCGTACACTCGTCCGATTGCGATGAATGACGCCGTGGGTGCTCTGTCTCGCACCGTAGACCGCATAGTGATACTCTACTTTTTTACGCACGAGACCTTTGCTGAGTATCATTTTGGCGCGGTCGAAGTGCCCATAAGCCTGCTGCTTGCTGCCGTAGTTACGGTCTTGGTCCCAGAGGTCAGCGCGCTGTATCAGCGGGGAGACCGACAGGCTATTGCCCATTTGTGGCGCCAGGCGGTTTCACGTCTTGCCCTCATTGCGCTACCTCTTTTCTGCTTTCTATTTGCCTTCGCCGACGTGTTTATTGCGTGGTATTTGCCGGCCGAGTATGCTGCTTCTACCTGGGTATTCAGAATCTTCTTGCTCTCATTGCCGCTGCGCTGTGCCGTCTACAATCCGCTGTTGGTGGGCATGGGTAAGGCGTCTTGGGCGCTGTGGGGCAGCCTATTTGATCTCGCGTTCAATGCCGCTCTTAGCGTCGGTCTGGTCCTTTGGCTCACGCAGTCCGGTAGCGCGTGGGCCTATCTAGGCCCAGCCATTGCTACCGTCGTGGCAACCTACGCTCAAGTAGCGTTTCTAGTGGGGGCCATTGCCATCCATCTACGCTGGACCTGGTCCGATCTGCTGCCTTGGTCCGGACTGGGTCGTTTGGCCTTGATTGGCGTAGTCGCCTCAGGGGCATCTCGGTGGGTGAGCCAGTGGATTGAACTGGGAGCGATGACGCAGTTGGGTCTGGGGGGGGCACTGTGTGCGCTGGCTACTGTTGCCCTGCTCAGCGCAGATCCCTACCATCGACATGCGCTGCGTTCGCTGATTTCGGCGCTCTACTCGTCAAAGGCTGCCAGGTGACGGATCGCACTGGTAAGCTGCGCGCCGGGGTGCTCATTGTCCTGGTAGGGCTCTTGGCCTATGGAAACGTCCCGGGCAATGCTTTTCACTACGATGACAGTCATTCTATCCTAGGAAATCCCCACATACGTTCGCTAGAAAATATGCCCCGTTTCTTCAGCGATCCCGAGACCTTTTCGGGACTGAGTGACGTGCGAATGTATCGGCCCCTGCTCGTATTGAGCTTTGCCCTCAACTATGCCCTGGGTCAGTATGATCCCATCGGCTATCATCTCGTCAACGTGTTCCTGCACGTGATAAACGGGCTGTCGCTGTGGCTTTTGGCGCGGGCTTTGGAGATGCGTCCATCGACGGCGCTCCTAGCCGGCCTCCTCTTTGTCGTCCATCCGGTGTTGGGTGAACCCGTCAACTACATCAGCAGCCGCTCGTCGCTGATGGCGACGACCTTTGTTATTTGGGCGTTTGTCTTCTATGTGCAGGGGAGGTCGGCCCGGTGGGTTGGGTTGGCCTATGGGGCTGCGTTGCTGTGCAAGTCGAGTGCGATTGCATTTCCCGTCCTACTGCTACTAGCAGAGAGGGCAAAGGGTCGAAATCGCATGGCGTGGAGCGCTCTGTATGTGCCCGGTCTACTCAGCGTCGCATACGTGGCGTTTACGCGAGAGATCATTGGTAAAGCCATGCTAGAGCCCGTGCGTGATCACGGCGCACAGTGGGCCACCCAGGTTAAGGCGCTCGTCCTCTACGTGCACAAAGTGGGCGTGCCCGTAGGCCTGAGTATAGAGCCGCAGTTTCGCGTCTCCTCCTCGCCGTTTGAAAGTGGGGTCGTGCTCGCTCTGCTGGCTGTCCTATCTGGGCTGATCGTGCTGGGCAGGGCGCGAGGCGGTCTGCTGCTTGGTGCGGGATGGTTTTTTATTGCATTGTTGCCTCCTTCTATCGTGCCGCTGAACGTTTTGGTCAACGAGCACCGCCTATACCTTCCCATGGTTGGAGGTGCGCTCTTTCTCGCCCAGCTCCTTGGCAGAGTGCGGGTGCATCCGCGCGTGGGATGGATCGGCCTCCTCGTCCTAATAAGTCTGTGTGTTCAGAGAAATATGGACTGGAAAACGGGTGAAACGATATGGCGAGATGCCGTAAGAAAGGGTCCGATGATGGCTAGGCCCTACGTAAACTGGTCGCAGGCGCTGCTCGAAACAGGCCAGGTTGAGGCTTCAATTGAGGCGAGTCGGCGTGCCATAGATCTCCAGCCGACGTTGGGGCAGGCGCACTACAATCTGGGTACGGCCTATATGCATCAGGGTGCCTACGATCTGGCGGAAGCCCATCTAGAGCGTGCAGTCCAGCTAGATGTAGGGCTTTTCGCTGCGCACAACAACCTGGGCAACTTGCACCAAGAACGGGGCGACGCGGACGAGGCGTTAGTGCACTATGGGCGCGCGCTGAGCCTCCAAAAGGCCCCTTCGCTTTTCCACAATATGGGAAACGCCCACTTAGAGGCGGGGCGACGCGACTCCGCCCAGCACTATTTTCGTCGAGCACTGGGGTTGGATCCTCATATGCAAGAGGCCTATAAGGGGCTGGTAAAGGCGCTGCGGGGAGAAGAGAGACTTGGAGAGGCCATAGAGGTTCTGGACGAGGCGTTGCGCCTGTGGAAGGGGGATGAAACGCTCTCTCTCATGTTGGCAGAGTGCTATAGCGGGCTGGGTCGAGTGGAGGATGCTCGTGCCGTCTACAGGAGATTGGGCAAAACGCCCGGTCAGGCCTGGGCTCTATTGGCTCGGGAAGCGCTGCGGCGGGGAAATTGGCAGCGCGCCTACGACGGCCTTGTCGAGGCGCTCAGAGGTGACGTCAGCGCGGAGCTTTACAATGACTTGGGGGCCTCGTTGGTGGGTTTGGGGCGCATTGAAGAGGGCCTGCAGGCCTTCCGTCAGGCGGCGCGCTTAGACCCTAAAATGGCGGGAGCCTTCGCCAATATCGGCCGCGTGTACGTTCAGCACGGGCGGCAGATAGAAGCCATTGCCGCTCTGCAGCGAGCCGTAGAATTAGAGCCGGGTGACGGGGCTATCTTCGCGCTCTTGGGCCAGGCATATGAAGAGATGGGCGAGTGGGATGAGGCTCAGCAGTCCTATTATCGGGCCGTAGAATGCGCGCCCAAGAGCGTCGCCTATCGCATCAACCTCGCCTATGCCTATCAGGAGCTTGGACAACCGAGTCAGGCCGAAAATAGTTACCGCGCTGCAATCGCCCTAAACGAGGAGAGCGTACCGGCCCTCTTTAATTTGGGTGCGCTGCTTTTAGAGCGTAAGAGGGGAACGGAGGCGATGGACTTTTTTCAGCGGGTATTACGCATTGCGCCCGAAAACGTAGATGCTCATATCAACGTGGCCAGCATCCACTTAGGGCAGGGCGATCGCGCACGAGCTTTGGACGCGTATCGGGACGCCTCTAAGTTTGAAATGGCACCCGAACTGCGCCGGCTCGTTGAAGCGCAGATGCAGGCTTTGGGCAACTAAATGGCCCTACGCACCGAGCAGGGCCGTTGCTATTTCAACCCATTCCTCTTCCAGAGAGGTCTGGCAGTGCGGTTTTTCAGCCCGCCCATACCAATAACCGGCGTTGGATTCGTCTCCTTCGACGCGATGGAGATAGGCATGTACCCAGGCGCCTTCCGGATCGGGTGTATCCTGAGCCAGCGTGTGGGCAGCTTCCCAATCACCTTTGGCATCTTGCCATAATGCCTGTAGCCCCTTGCTCGTACCGGCCGGTGGCGTACTGTCCTTTAGTGAGTCTCTAAATGCGGTCAAGTCCATTTCTCTCTCCTGTTTTGGTGGATTGTTCCATTCTAGGGTGTGCATCTACTCTTGGCAAGTTTGCGCCGTATTTGCTTGCCGAAAAAGGGGTAGAGGCGTACTTTCAAAATCGGCAAAAGGGCCTCTCTAACAGGGGTTTTCGCGTTTTACATAGCCGTTCTAAAGGAGTTCCATTTCATGGATAGCGGTGCAATAGGTGTTGGTATTATAGGTCTGGGTACGGTGGGTAGTGGCGTAGTGCGTCTTTTGGAAGATGCTCCGACTTCTATGCGTCGGCGCGAGCACGTTGAATTTTCGATTGAGCGGATTGCAGTGCGCGATCTGTCAAAAGAGCGAGACGTGGAGATTGACCCGGCCAAGTTGACGGATGATCCAACGGCCGTTCTCGATGATCCCAACGTGCAGCTGGTCGTGGAATTGACGGGCGCTGAGCCCGCCTACGAATGGGTGCGCGGTGCGCTAGAGCGGGGCAAGGACGTGGTGACGGCCAACAAGGCCCTGCTGGCAGAGCGGGGAGAGGAACTCTACGCATTGGCCCGGGAGAAGGGCGCTGAATTGCTCTTTGAAGCCAGCGTCGCAGGCGGTATTCCCATTATTCGCTCGCTGCGCAATGGACTCGTGGCCAATCGAGTGGAATCTCTCTATGGCATCTTGAACGGCACGACAAACTACATTCTCACCCGCATGACGCGCGGTGAGGGCGGCTACGATGAGATCTTGTCCGATGCACAGGCCATCGGCTATGCCGAGCCCGATCCAACAATGGATGTGAGCGGGCGAGATGCCGCGCAAAAGTTGGCTATTTTAAGCCGCATTGCTTTTTGCTGTGCCGGCACTGGAAGTGACGTTTTCTGCGAGGGTATTGAAGAGATCGAGTCTTCCGACATTGACTATGCGCGTCAGCTCGGCTACGTAATAAAGCTCTTGGCGATTGCAAAACGCAGCGGAGAATCGGTTGAAATGCGCGTCCATCCGGCCATGGTGCCTGCCGACTCGCTGTTGGCCAATATAAACGACGAGTTTAATGCGATAGAGGTTGTCGGGTCAGCGGTGGGAAATCAGGTCTTTTACGGCAAGGGGGCTGGTCAGATGCCGACGGCCAGTGCCGTTGTATCCGATATGGTGGCCGTAGTCGAGCGCAAAGCCGACGGGGCCGGTCCCGCCGTTGGGGATATGGTCCTTGGTCAAGAAGCGCTTCCCGTCGCGCCGGTCGAACAGATCCAAATGCGCTACTTTCTGCGCATGCAGGTTTGTGATCTGCCCGGCGTCTTGGAGCACATAGCCCGCATTTTGGCCGGCGAGGAGATTAGCATTGCCTCGGTGTTACAGAAAGAACGGGACGTAGATGGCGGGTTAGTGCCTCTGGTTATCGTTACCCATGAGGCGCGCGAAGAGTCCGTGCAGCGGGCCCTAGACGCGATTGCCTCCGTCGAGGCGGTGCAGGGGGCTGTCCGGCTTATTCGCATGGAGGAACTGTAGGTGAAATACCTGGTTCTCGTTCCCGACGGCGCGGCGGACTATCCCCTCGAAGCGCTGGGGGGGAAGACTCCTTTGGAAGTGGCCCATACGCCGAATATGGATCGGCTTGCGCGCGAAGGATGCGGTGGAACGGTGTGCATGATTCCTCCGGAACGCCACCCGGGAAGCGACGTGGGTAACCTCGAAATATTTGGATACGATACTCGGATCCACTACACGGGGCGCTCTCCCCTTGAAGCGGCTAGTATGGGCGTCGATCTCGGTCCCGACGGAGTTGCTTTTCGGCTCAATACGATTCACCGTCAGGGAGATACGCTGGTCGACTACAGCGCGGGGCATA
Organism: uncultured bacterium; assembly: GCA_937942165.1. Classification (GTDB taxonomy): domain Bacteria; phylum Latescibacterota; class UBA2968; order UBA8231; family UBA8231. The sequence goes on from CALDFW010000074.1 coordinate 7,601, forward strand.
TTTCCACGGAAGAGGCGTCCGCGCTGGTCCAATCAATTGCCGCGGAATTGGGCCGACCGGACGTGCGTTTTTACCCCGGTGTGAGCTATCGACACCTCCTGGTTTTTGACAATGGACCAGAAGGTCTGGTTTCCTACCCGCCACACGATATTATGGGGCAGTCGGTCAGTGCACATCTGCCCAGCGGCGAGGGAGAAGCTTCTATTCGTGCGCTCATGGAGCAGGCCGAACCCATTTTGGCCGAGCATCCGGTTAATCGGCGGCGCGCAGAGCGCGGAGAGCCAACGGCTAACGCGATTTGGCTGTGGGGATCTGGGCGGGCGCTAAAGCTCAAATCACTGACGGAGAAATTTGGCTTTTCCGGTGGCGTGATTTCAGCCGTTGATCTGGTGCGGGGTATAGGGCGTAGCGCTGGGTTAAGCGTGGTTGAAGTGCCCGGCATAACGGGGTATCTCGACACCAATTACGAGGGGAAGGCTCAGCACGCATTGGATGTCCTCGCCCGCGATAACTTCGCGTACGTGCACGTTGAGGCGCCCGACGAGGCGGGGCACAACGGCGATCCGCAGGCCAAAGTGCAGGCCATCAACGATTTTGATGCGCGCGTTGTGGGCCCAATTCTCGACGGATTAGACCGGCTCGGCCCCAGCCGGATATTAATGACGCCGGATCATCCCACGCCGATAGCACTGCGCACGCACAGTCGCGATGCGGTGCCCTTTGTGCTGTGGGGAGAGGGCATTGCTGCCGACGGCCTGCAGGGATATGGCGAACGACTAGCAGCAGAGGGGAGTCTGCACCTCGAGCACGGACATTGGCTGATAGAATACCTGCGGGGCACGCGCCCGCTTCAGTAAGAGAGAAGAGGAACATGTCAGATCAGTTTAGCGTGGCAATTATGGGCGCAACCGGCGCCGTTGGTCAGGTTATGATGGAAATCCTCGCCGAGCGAAACTTTCCCGTAGGGAATCTGAGGCTATTGGCTTCGGCTCGCTCGGCCGGTCGGACGTTCACATTTCGAGGGGAGGAACTCACCGTGCAGGAGCTGCGGGAGGATTCTTTCGAAGGGATCGACATTGTGCTTGCTTCGGCGGGTGGGTCGCTGAGCAAAGAATACAACCCGCACGCAGTGGCCGCCGGCGCGGTGGTCGTCGACAATACGTCAGCCTATAGGATGGATCCGGACGTGCCTCTGGTCGTGCCCGAGATCAACCCTGATGATCTTGATTGGCACAAGGGTATCATCGCCAATCCCAACTGCTCCACAATCATCATGGATGTCGTAGTGTGGCCTCTTTACCAGCAGGCAAAGGTCAAGCGAATCGTCGTCTCCACCTATCAGGCCGTTAGTGGAGCGGGCGCTCCGGCTATGCAAGAGCTGGAATCGCAGACGCGGCAGATTTTGGCGGGCGAAGAGATCGAGCCGCGCGAATTTCCGCACCAAATCGCCTTTAATCTCTTCTCACACAATTCCGATGTGGGTCCGGACGGATACTGCGAAGAAGAGACAAAGATGATCCGCGAGACCAAGAAGATGTTTCACGATGACGCAATTGGGGTGACGGCTACCACGATCCGCGTGCCGGTTATGCGCGCTCATTCAGAGGCTATTAATTTGGAGTTTTTCGAACCGTTTACCGCCGAGAAAGCGCGTGATATTCTCGCCGAAGCGCCGGGTGTTCGCATCGTGGACAACCCAGCTGATAGTCATTT
>CALDFW010000075.1 GCA_937942165.1 uncultured bacterium
CTGCAGTCCGGTGACGTCTCTGTCGCGCAGCGGCTCGGCAAACCAGTGCCCGTCAATCGCTTCCAGCGCGCGTCCAATCTGTAGGGCCCCTTCCAGATCAAAGCGCTGTCCGCCGTCGCACAGAATGCGAAACTCGGGACCGACTTCGCGTCTGAGGGCGTGCAGTAGATCAGCCGTCGCATCGGCGCATACGGCCTGCAGGCAGTAGCCGAAGGCCCCTTCCCGACGCGCGGTCATCGCCTCGCCTACTACGACGTCGCATTCGGTCGTTTCCGAACCGGGGCGGTAGGCCGGCACGCGATCGCGGAAGCCCCCGATCGCGCGGAATAGGGGCAGGCCCTGCGCTTTGGCAAACAGGTCCCAGAGCGCTATGTCGACGTAGCCCCAGGAAGCCGGGGTCAGCCCGGCCGCACGGCCGGCATCTCGGCAGGCGCGCCACACGCGGTCCCGCTCCCATACGGAACAGCCCTCCACTACGGGCCCATACGTTTCTATAATGGACTGAGCCATCGGTGCAGCTACACCGGATGCCCATCCCTCGCTTCCATCGTCCGCACAGAGGCGTAAGAGACCCCCGTCAGACGAGTGGGTTAGTCCAGTCACGCGCATGAATACATTCCCTCTCTCCAGATAGTGTACGGTGCGCTTCTTGGCACGCGACCGGCTAAGCTCGCCAAGGAGTATGCGGGTGTCAACGTTGAACAAATACCCGTCGCAGGGCTACATTCACAGAGCGTCGATGGCGGGATAGACCCCTACAAGTAGGGCTGCATCGATACAAAAACGCGATACACCGGTGGTTCACACCGCAACGAGAGGGAGCAACGCATTTATGAAGTTGAAAAATAAAGTGGCTCTGGTCACGGGTGCCGGCTCTGGCATAGGAGAGGCCATCGCTCATCTATTTGCCGGAGAGGGCGCCCGGCTAGTCGTCGTCGATAAATCGTCCGAAAACATCGAATCTACCTGGAAAGACCTAACGGACGGCGGGCACGATGCGATGCGCTTCTGCGTAGACATAACCCAGGCCGACAGGGTAACCGACCTCGTGGATAAAGCGGTGGGAGAGTGGGGCCGCATCGACGTGTTGGTCAACAACGCGGGCGGCCCGTGCGCCAACGACCTGCTGGACATGGAAGACGAGCAGTGGGATCGCGACATCGAGTTAAACCTGACGGCGACGGCTCGCCTGACCAAGGCCGTGCTGCCACACATGATCAAAGAACGCGGCGGCTCCGTGGTCAACATTGCCTCGGTCAACGGACTGGGCGCATACGACCTGATGGCCTACGGCGCGGCAAAGGCCGGCGTTATCAACCTTACGAAAAACCTAGCCGTCAGCTACGGCCAGTACGGCATTCGCCTCAACGCGCTCTGTCCGGGCAGCGTCAACACGCCCGCGTGGGCACAGCGCCTGCGCGAAGTGCCCGACACCTTTTCCCAAGCGGGCCAGTGGTATCCGCTGCAGCGCGTGGGAACGGCCGACGATATCGCGCGCGCAGCGCTGTTTTTTGCTTCCGATGACGCGGCGTGGATTACGGGACAGAGCCTGGCCGTTGACGGTGGACTCACGGCGGGCAACCTGCACATGATCCAAAACTTCATGCGCACGTAGGCCCATCAGACGAGCGCACCGTGCGCTAGGGCGCGTAGCGCTCGGCCAGCGCCATCGCCAATATGCCGACGATGATCAGCGCACCGCCGCCCGCGATATACCAACCCAGCGGCTCGCCCAAAACCTGGTTGGCCAGCGCAATCTGGGTGATGGGCGTAGCCGTGGTAATCGTACCGGCCAGCGTCGCGCTGAGCCGCTTCATGCCCTCGGAGACAAGGGTAAACGACAGGCCCGTCCCCACCACGCCTAGGGCAACCAGCGACAGCAGGTCCTGCGCGTCGGGGACCGCGCGCAGCTGAAAGGACGCCGCGGCGAGCACGCCGATCAGCAGAGCGCCCAAGCCCATCATCGGCGCGAGGATCGCGCCGCTCGACGCGCGGGGGGCTAGCACCTTGTTGGCCAAGGCATATACGCCCCAGCCCAAACCCGATAGCAGCATGACCGCGTTGCCGCGCATGTAGTCGGGCGCCAGCAGAGCACCCGCGTCACCTCCGCCCACAACGACGACGGCAATGCCGGCCAGCACGAGCCCTATGCCGCCCATCTTGCCCAACCCGACGCGCTCGCCGAGCACGACGACGGCCAATAGGGTCAGGGCAACGTACTGCACCTGTACGACGAGCACGCCGACGCTGGCCGTCGTATAGCTCAGCGAAAGCGCGTAAAGCGAGTAGTTGAGGGCAATCCCCATACCGCCCACGACGTGCCAGCGCGACCACGAAATAGACCGCACCGTATACCCGCGCGCATAGAGCAGCGCCAGCGCAAAGCCCGCGCCCTGGGCCGAACGCAAAAAGGCAATGGTAAATGGATCGAATACATCTAGGAGCTGCTTGACCAGAATGGGCACGATGCTCCACAGGCCGACCACGCCCACCATACACGCTATACCAACCCCCACGCTGCGATCTCCCCTCAAATGGTATGGGACTTCTCTGGCCGCTAAGCTAGCCAAACACGCTCGGTCTGCGCAAAGGGCAAAGCGCTCTGGACCCTCCAACGAGTGTGGCGCATAGCGGTGCGCCTTTGTAGTGTATAAATGACGGACATACCGCCACTCTTACACGATGGAGTTCTCTATGCACCTTCCGGCACATTCGTCTCACACGGGTTTTACACTCGGCGCGATGGGACGGCTCGTCTTGGGCTGTCTGGCCCTGCTGCTGTCCAGCTGCGGCGGCGACAGAACCACCAACTCAGGAGGAGAACACTCGTTCGAGCACGTCCCCGAGCGCTACCGCGCGCTGGCCGAAACGGTGCATGCCCAGCAAGAGCGCTGGACGTCCAGCGGATTTTCGACCTATCAGTACACCTATCAGCGCTCGTGCTTCTGCGTGCCCGACTGGACGCGCCCCGTCGTAATTGACGTAGCCGACAACCGCATCGGGCGCATCGTTTACGCAGACGACGAAGTACCCGTCGGTCCGACCTACTGGAAAAGCTACCACACGGTCGACGAGCTCTTTGCCCTAATCGACAGCGCTCTGGTCCGAGATGCGGCCCAGGTGACCGTGCAGTTTGACGAAGCGCTCGGCTATCCGACTCAGCTGTACATAGACGAAGACCTGCGCATCGCCGACGAAGAGCTCGGCATCACGGCGTCCGACGTGCGCTCCCAACCCTAACCATTCACCCTGTGAAACGACTATGAGCAACCATCCCCCCTACCGTCTGCGCCCCGAACAGGGCGCCACGCTCGAGCTGAGCCTACCCCCCACAGACGCCCTCACCGTCGCAGCCCATGTGCACATCCCCGTCGCCCGCGCCGAGGCGCTGCAGCCGCTCGTTTCGCAGTGGCGCCCGCGAACCGACTTCAGCGCCTTTACAGCATACGACGCCGGGCACACCGACGGGCTGTCTACCAAGGGGTACTTCGGCGCCGTCGCCGACGGACGCTACGTCTACTTTTGCCCCGTGCGCGACCACCAGGACCGCTACTCCGTCCACGGACGCGTGCTGCGCTACGACACGCAGGCACCCTTCCACAGCGCAGCGGCCTGGGCCGCCTACGACGCCGGGCACACCGACGGACTGCGCACCGTTGGATTTTACGGCGGCGCCTTTGACGGGCGCTACGTCTATTTTAATCCGCGCGACGACGGGCACGGCCACCACACGCGCCTGCTGCGCTACGATGCGCACGGCGACTTTGAGGATCCCGCCAGCTGGTCAGCACACGACGCAGAGTTTCCCCACTCCGGTCAGGGTCTGGCCTTTGACGGACGCTACCTCTACTTCTGTCCCGGCTACACGACGGCGCCCGACGCCGATCGGGCCAATCCGTCCGCCTCGCTGGACAACGAGCCCAGCGGACAGATCCTGCGCTACGACACGCAGGCCCCGCTCAAAGACGCGCAGAGCTACCAAGTCTTTGACGCCCGTCAGCTCTCACCGCAGGCCACCTGCTTTGACGGCGCGCTCTACGACGGACGCCACATTTACTTTGCCCCGCTGACCAGCGGTCTCGTGCTGCGCTACACCGTCGGTGGTGACTTTGCCGACCCGGCCAGCTGGCAAACGTTTGACGCCCAACCGCTGGGCATGCACATGAACGTCGGCCTGGTCTTTGACGGACGCCACGTCTACTTCTGCGCCTACGGCAATAGCCGCATGCTGCGCTACGACACCGAAGGACCGTTTGACGATCCGACGGGCTGGCAGGGCTATGACGCAGCCGGCACGCAGGGCCTCGATACGGGGGGATTCGACGGCGGCTTCTTTGACGGGCGCTACGTCTACTACATGCCCTTTACCCGGAATGCTGCACCGGGCGAGAGCGTGTTCCACTGCAACTGGCTGCGCTACGACACGGCCAAGGACTTTACCGATCCAACCGCGTGGGACGCCCACGACGCCAGCCATGTCGACGGCATGCACACCACGGCCTACAACGCCGGCGCCTTTGACGGGCGCTTTATTTACACGGCGCCCTGGCGCGGCGACCGAGACGGTGAGCACGCCCACGGCCGCGTCCTGCGCTACGATACGCTCGGGGCTGACGGGTCGTTCTCGCTGCGCTTTAGCGACTATGGTCACAACGGCGGCCTCAACGCCGCGCTGCTCGGTCCGAGTTTTGTCATCAACACCGATGGGGGACCCGTATCCGTCGCCGCACATCGCCCTTTGAACGCGGGCGACCACCACCTGGCCGGCATCTACGACGGCCACCACATTAGGCTCTACGTAGACGGCACCCTCGCCGCGGAGGGGGCAGCCGCTGGCCGACCCCTTCAACAGACAGACGTGCCCGTAGACATCGGCCACCTAGCCGGCGGCAGCGCGCGCTTTACCGGCTCGATTTCCGAGATCTACCTAGCGGCCCAAGCGCACGGCGCCGAGTGGGTCGCCAGCGAGTCCGCGCAAAAACCGTAGGACAGAGACCGTCCTGTAGAAACGGTGCCGATACGACACTCATATACTCGCTAAGGTCCGAAAAAATAAGACATTTAGACTCGCATTTTTTCCGCCTTAAGCACTGGCAAAAATGGCAAAAATGGATACATTCTCGGCAGTAACGATAAAATACTTCCCTTGCTCAAATCCCATTAGAGATCGGTTATGGCACAAAATATTCCCCTACAGAGACAGGCTGACGAGCAGCTAAACTCCCTGCGCGAAGCGCTGCGCACGCACAGCGTCTACAGCGCACTCAGCACACTAGACGACATACGCGCCTTTATGGAACTGCACGTCTTTGCCGTGTGGGACTTTATGTCGCTGCTCAAATCGCTGCAGTCGACCATTACCTGCGTCCGCGTGCCCTGGACGCCCAGCGCCCATCCCGCAGCGGCTCGACTTATCAACGAGATCGTGCACGGGGAAGAGAGCGACATCGACGCCTACGGCCTGCCCAAAAGCCACTTCGAGATGTATTTGGAAGCAATGGATGAAATTGGCGCCGATACGCAGCCGATCAAGCGTTTCATCGGCGCCCTGCAGGACGGACAGTCCGTCGAAGAAGCGCTGACGACCTGCGCTATAGAGCCCGCGGCCGCCGAGTTTGTGCG
>CALDFW010000076.1 GCA_937942165.1 uncultured bacterium
GATGCCGATGGAGACGGAGCGACCAACGGGGAAGAACTGGGTGATCCGGACGGGACGTGGCAGCAGGGCGATGCGAATCCGGAGGGCGAAATATTTTTTCCCTGGGATGCGGAGAGCACGCCTCCGCCCCCTCCTCCGCCCACTCCCACCGCTATTGAGACGACGGGTTGGGGGCAAATAAAACTGCTCTTAGGTTCTGAATAGGTTTTAATAGCTGCCGCTAAGACCTTCTGGAGATCGAATCTTCGGAAGGTCTTATTTTAGCCTTGCCCATATACCCCCAGGGGGTATACTATAAGCCCTATACGAATTCAGTAAGGGATGTGTATACAGGGAAGCATAGCGCATGGAAGAGAGCGAAGATACGCACGGTTATCAGCCCGATAAAGCGCAGTTGCAAAAGCGGCTTCGTCGGATCGGAGGACAAGTACAGGGCATTACGCGCATGATAGAGGAAGATCGATACTGTGTCGATGTGTTGGTGCAGTTGTGTGCGGCCCGAGCCGCGTTGGATCGAGTGGCTCTACACCTGATTGAGAGCCATACCAAGGGCTGCGTTCGTCAAGCGATTGAAGGGGGTGAAGGAGAACGTGCGGTGGAAGAACTCGTCGATGTGATTGGACGTTTCACGCGATAGGATTCTAGTTGATGACGGACGGCAAGAAGCAAAGAAGCGGCTTTGAGATCAGTGGAATGCACTGTGCGGCCTGTGCCCGACGCATTGAGCGGCGCATGCACAAAGCGGTGGGTGTTCTTCAGGTGCAGGTCAATCTAGCTACGGAACGGATGGACGTCAGTTACGATGGCGAGCTAATAGACGAAGCAGGTATAGCCCAAGTCGTAAAACAAGCTGGATTCGGGGCCCGACTCCAGGAGGAAAAAACAGAGAATGCGTTTGCCATTGGTGGAATGAGCTGTGCTGCCTGTGTCAGGCGCGTGGAGCGCGCTCTGGAGGCAGTCGAGGGCGTGCAGAGTGCAGAGGTCAATCTCGCGACGGAAACGGCGTGCGTGCGCTATGATCAAACTGTGGTCAAGAGACGTGACCTGCGTGCGTCTGTCGAACGGGCTGGCTATGCTTTCCGGTCGCATGAGACGGGGGCCGCACGCGCGCGCGAAAAAGACGCAGTTCTATTAGAGATGCGCCGGTCGTTGGCGGTGGCTATGCTGTTTTGGCTACCGCTTTTCGTGTTGGAAATGGGCGGTATGGCAGGTTTCCCCGTGCCAGAAGGGATGTCTCTCGCGATGCATCCCCTACGCGTGGGATTCATACATCTGGCACTCGTGCTACCCGTTATGTGGATAGCGCGCTCCATGTACGTAGAGGGCAGTCGCGCCCTGATGCGAGGCGGGCCCAATATGTTCACGCTCATTGCGATTGGCACCGCCGCTGCATTCGCCTACAGTATAGCGGGTTTGTTGGCTGTTCTGTGGGGCGATTCTTTCTCCTTCTTCTCTTATTTTCCAGCGGTCTCAACGATTCTGACGCTCGTTCTCTTAGGGCGCTATTTGGAAGCGCGCTCGCGTGCTCGCGCCGGCGAGTCTATGCGTGCGCTGCTCAGTCTGCGCCCTTCGCAGGCGCTTCTCATAGACGACGGTGAGGAGCGCACGGTTGACGTCGATGAAATCGAAGTGGGCGATCTACTGCGCGTGCGTCCGGGCGAGGCGCTGCCGGCTGATGGACAGGTCGTAGACGGGCTGTCCGAAGTGGATGAATCGTTGCTCACGGGTGAATCGCTGCCCGTTGCCAAGGCTCCGGGGGATCCGGTCATGGGCGGGAGTAGTAACGGCCGCGGGGCACTGGTTATTCGGGCCACGCGCGTGGGAGAAGCTTCTCTTATCGAGCAGATGCAGCGACTCGTTGAAGAAGCCCAGCTCGGTCGCGCACCGATTGCGCGCTTAGCCGACGTCGTTTCGGGATATTTCGTACCGTTCGTCATGGCGGTCGCCACGCTCTCAGCCTTCGGTTGGTATATGGCCGGGGCAGAGCCCGCCTTCGCTATCGGCGTTTTTGTCTCCGTGCTCATTATCGCCTGTCCGTGCAGTTTGGGGTTGGCAACGCCTGCCGCAATCATGGTGGGTACGGGACGCGGTGCGCAGTTGGGCATATTGGTTAAAACCCCTGAGGCACTGGAAGAGATGCAGCGCTTAGACGCCGTTGTGCTCGACAAGACGGGGACAGTTACAGCGGGCACGCCGAGCGTAGTGCGCGTCAAATCGATCGATCCCTACAGCGATGAAGAGGTGTTGTGCTTGGCCGCTTCCGTAGAGCGGCATTCTGAGCATCCTCTGGCTCTTGCAATCACCGAACGGGCACGCGAGGATGGGATCGCTCTGCTTGCAGCCAGTGCTTTTCTAGCCGAAGTGGGGCAGGGGGCGTGCGCCACTGTAAGGGGAGAGCAGATACGCGTGGGAACGGCCTCTTATACAGAGCGAGACGGCGCTGCTGTCGATAGAGGACTTGAGCACGGAGCTCGGACCTGTGTTTGGGTTGCCTGCGACGGTCGTGTCGTGGGGCTCATTGAACTGGCCGATCCGGTCCGTCCTTCCAGTCGCGAAGGCGTTCAGCGACTGCGCGCACTCGGTTTAGATGTGATTATGCTGAGCGGGGACCGTAGCGCCGTGGTGCGCGACGTTGCCCAATGTGTGGGGATCGAAACCGTGCATGCGGAGGTGCTTCCCGCGGATAAAGTGGACGTCATCAAGGCGCTGCAGGAGGCGGGACAGCGCGTCGCTATGGTCGGCGATGGGATAAACGACGCCCCCGCACTTGCGCAGGCCAACGTGGGGATGGCCATTGCCAGCGGGGTCGATGTTGCTGCTTCTGCGTCAGACATTGTCCTAATGCATAGCCGAGTTGAAGATGTAGCGCGTGCAGTTGAACTGGGGCGGGCTACCATGCGCACCATTAAACAGAACCTCTTCTGGGCCTTTTTTTACAATGCGGCTGGTATTCCCGTTGCAGCGGGTCTGCTCTACTTGTTTGGAGGGCCGCTACTCAATCCGATGCTCGCCAGCGTGGCGATGGCTTTTAGTTCGGTCTCTGTGGTGAGCAATGCGCTCCGTCTGCGGCGTTTTGCTGCCCTTGCGTAGTCCAATAATTGAGCGTCGAGCGTTGGTTTGTCATATTTATAGCCGCACAGTGAGGAGATAGAATGGCTACGATTCTAATGATGGGCGCTTTTGATACCAAAGGGCTCGAGTACGCTTTTTTGCGCGAGGAGCTGCTCGTGCGCGGTCACCAAGTCCTAGCGGTGGATACGGGCGTCGTTGGTGAGGGTAATCATTTTCCAGCTGATGTGCGTGCCGAAGAAGTCGCTCAGATGGGCGGATCGACCCTAGAAGCGCTGCGGGCTGCCGGCGATCGCGGCTCGGCGATGAAAGTGATGAGTGCCGGTGCGGCACTATGTGCGAAAAAGCTGTACGACGAGGGCCGTTTTGCGGGGATCGTTGGCATGGGTGGATCCGGGGGAAGCAGCGTTGTTACGGCAGCCATGCGTGCCCTCCCGGTTGGCGTGCCCAAGGTTTGTATATCTACGGTAGCTTCAGGTGATACGTCGGCGTACGTCGGGGCGAAGGATGTAGTGTTGGTGCCTTCGATTGTCGATGTTGCAGGTGTCAACCGCATCTCTCGCGTTATTTTCTCGCGCGCGGCGGGCGCGATCTGCGGCATGGTCGAACGCGATCCCACTCCTGCTGCAGACGAAGCGCCGATCGTCGTTGCGTCCATGTTTGGCAATACGACGGAGTGCGTCAACGCCTGCGCCGCCCAGTTGGGGGATCAGGGGTATGAAGTGCTCGTATTTCACGCTACGGGCACGGGAGGCCGGACAATGGAGTCCCTTATCTCTGAGGGATTAGTCGACGGGGTGCTCGATATCACGACGACCGAGTGGGCCGATGAAATTTGCGGAGGCGTCTTTAGCGCGGGTTCGACGCGTCTGGATGCGGCGAGCGCGCACGGCGTGCCGCAGCTGGTCGTCCCAGGTTGTATAGATATGGCTAATTTTGGCGGTATGGATACCGTTCCACAGCGCTACAAAGATGCGGAACGGCTGTTTTACGAATGGAATCCGGCCGTCACGCTGATGCGCACCAACGCAGAAGAAAACGTGCAAATGGGCCGCGTATTTGCCGAGAAAGCGAATGTTTCGACGGGGCCCGTGGCATTTTTGCTCCCGCTAGAGGGCGTGTCCATTCTCGATGGCGACGGTGAGCTGTTTTGCGATAGGGAAGCAGATGCGGCTTTTTTTCACGCCCTAAAAGCACATCTCCGTAGCGATATACCTGTGTATGAAGTAGAGTTGAATATCAACGACCCAGCTTTTTCTGCGCGTGCAGTGGAACTGTTGCTGGGCTTAATGTCAGAAGGGGCCTAAAGTCGATATGAGTGCAAAAAAGACGTTTGTCAAACCGGAAGACGTAGAGACACAGGTTTTTGACTGGGGTAGACTTAGCTGGTTATCCGAGCCGTTAGTGACGCAGGCTGAGCGCTTTAGCTGCGGCGTTGTGACGCTTGAGCCGGGCAAGGGACACGAGCGGCACAACCACCCCTACAGCGAGGAAATTCTCTACGTTATCGAGGGTAAGGGCTTACAGACGGTTGAACTGCCTTCGGGTACGCTGGAAAAAGAAATCACCGCAGGTGAGCTCGTACATATTCCCACAGCTATATATCACTCGACTATTAACAGCGGGGACGAACTGCTGAAGATGATTGCCATTTATGCCCCTTTTGGTCCAGAAGCCGAACTGCGCAAGATGGATGGCGTGCACATAGAAGCCGCACAAAACGGCTGAGGAGAAGACGATGGGTTTTACCAGAAGTGACGTGTTGGAGCGCCTGCGTGGCCAAATCGAATCGGGCGTGCCGATTGTTGGGGCCGGTGCGGGTACGGGCATCAGCGCAAAATTCGAAGAAGTTGGCGGGGTCGACTTGATTATTATTTACAATTCGGGTCGCTTTCGCATGGCCGGGAGAGGATCGCTGTCTGGTATGATGCCCTACGGAGATGCCAACGCCATTGTTATGGATATGGCGGGAGAAGTGCTGACGATCGTCGAAGATACGCCCGTTTTAGCCGGCGTATGTGGCACCGACCCCTTTCGCCAGATGGACGTATTCCTGCAGGAGGTCAAGGCGATCGGTTTTGCCGGCGTGCAAAACTTTCCCACGGTTGGGTTGATCGACGGCCTGTTTCGTCAAAATCTCGAAGAGACCGGGATGGGCTATGGGCCAGAAGTCGAAATGATCCGCACGGCGCATCAGATGGATTTACTCACCACGCCTTATGCGTTTAAGCCAGAGGAAGCCGAACAGATGGCCGACGCAGGTGCCGATATTGTCGTGGCTCATATGGGACTGACTACCAAAGGCTCTATTGGCGCAACAACGGCCTATACGTTGGAAGAATCCGTCGCTCAGGTGCAGGCTATATGCGATGCGGCGCGCGGCGTCAATCCAGATGTGATTGTCCTGTGTCACGGTGGACCGATCTCGATGCCGGAAGATGCCGAATACGTGCTGCAGCGCACGCAGGGGGTGAACGGTTTTTACGGCGCCTCTAGCATGGAGCGACTGCCCGTAGAGGTGGCTCTAACGGAACATATAAAGAAATTCAAGGCTATCTCATTTTAACCCATAGTGGAGGCCTGCTTCGCATATGATACGAGTTTCAGTAGAGGGGATGAGCTGCGAGCACTGCGTGCGCAGCGTGCAAGAAGCGCTCGAGTCCTTAGAGGGCATTGCCAGCGTTTCTGTCAGTTTGGAAGACGGTGCCGCGCTTGTCGAAGGGCAGGTGAGCGATGATGCGATCCGCGCCGTGCTTGAAGAAGAGGAGTATGTCGTGCCCGCCATTGTGCGTAGCTGAACATGCGCCCCTTAAAAAAAGTGGAGACAAAACGTCTTTTTGAGCGGGCTCAACAGCGCTATCCCAGTCGAGTCCAGCTGGCGTTTCTATTGCAGAGTTTGGAAGACCCGCTCAACGTCGGTTCCATGTTTCGCGTTGCCGATGCCTGTGGAGCGAGCGAGCTCGTCTTTACTGGAACGACGCCAACTCCTCCGCACGACGATATTGAGCGAACGGGCCGCGGTCACGAGCGGCGGATAGCGTGGCGTCGCATTCCGCGTCTCGAGGACGCGCTCGCCGCTCTCAAGGAGGAGGGCTATCATCTGGTCGCGCTAGAAACTGCGCAGGGAGCGCAGTGCTATTTGGAATACGAATTCCCGGAAAAAGTCTGTCTGGTGCTTGGCAATGAAAGCAAAGGAGTCTATCCGGCGACGCTCGCTCAGTGTGACGGGGCCGTATACATCCCGATGTACGGAAAGGGACCTTCCATGAACGTGCACGTGGCCGGGGCGCTCGTTGCGTACAGAGCGCTGTTGGGCAAAGAGTAACCGACGCCCGCAGCGCGGGCCTACAAACAGAGAACGAAATGGAAATTAAATGCAGAAAAAGGTATTGATCACGGGTGCAGCGGGTCGGATTGGTGGCTATTTACGTCATTATTGGGGCGATCGCTATGCGCTGCGGCTCTCCGATGTGAAACCGGTCGAGGGGCTATCTGCACACGAGGAATTTGTCGAAGTAGACGTCGCCGATTATGGCGCATTGGCCGCCGCCTGTGAAGGAATCGACGTTGTGGTGCATCTGGCCGCAGACCCGAGCATGCAGGCCGATTTTTACGAGACGCTGCTCCAGAGAAATATCATCGGCTGTTACAACGCTTTTGAAGCCGCGCGCGTGGCCGGCTGCCGTCGAATCGTCTTTGCCAGCAGTATAAATGCCGTGCTGGGGCACGAAGACAAGACGCCCGTGCCCTGGGACATTCCCGTATACCCAATTAACGTGTATGGTGCAACCAAATGCTGGGGCGAAGCGCTGGCCCGTGCGTATGCGCATCAGCACGACCTGTCTTGTCTGTGCGTGCGCATCGGTGCGGCTGCCTTTAAGCAGAACGGGGAGTGGGAGGCCGAGGAGGCGAATATGGGGATCAGTCCGCGCGACCAGGCGCAGCTTTTTGCCTGCTGCGTCGATGCGCCTGAAGATCTGAAGTTCAAAATAGTCCACGGTATTTCCAATCACGTACGCTCGTGGATGGACTTGGACGTATCGCGCGAGATTGGCTACGAGCCCGAAGACGGCACGGCATTCTCTCACGTGGAATAGATGCCACCGGATGCCATGAGCAATTCGGGCGAGATTGCCTACCTCGTGCACGTATTCCACCGACGATCTAAAGGCCGCGATCAGATCCACGCCGTGGGGCGGATGGAAAACGGGCAGACCGTTGGCCTGGTCGATCGGTGCGCCCGTCCGGTCCTCTACCTGCGCTGCGAAGACGCCGCCGTCTGGGAGTCGGTTGTAGGAGACGGTCCGTGCGCTGTTGTCGATACCGCACTGCGCACGCTGTCTGGAGATCCGGTCGTGCGAGTCCAGTGTGATCGGGTTGCCACACAGCGCCGTCTGGCCAAAGCGCTGGCCGAAGAGGGCGTTCGAACCTACGAAGCCGATTTAAACTTTTCCCTTCACTACATGATTGAGCGCGGACTGCGCGGTTCGGTGCGTCTTTCGGGGCCTTGGAAGCAGGGGCAGGGCGTCGATCGCGTTTACGTAGATCCTTCTATTGAGCCCGTTGACTGGCAGCCAACGCTCTCTCTGCTCGTGTTAGATATAGAAACGGCGCCCGATGCATCAGAGGTGTTTGCCGTTTCGCTCGTAGCGGGCTTTGCTGGGTGCGATCCAGCCGTTGCGGAGATCCACCTCGTGGGCTCGGAACATTCCGATGATTCGGAAACTGTGCGCTGTCACGCGGATGAGCACGCGCTGCTTAGTGCACTTGCTCTACGCATACGTCAGATTGATCCAGATATACTGTCTGGATGGAACGTGATAGACTTTGATCTGGCCGTTTTGCAGCGTCGCTTTGATGCACTCCGTATTCCATTTAACATAGGCCGAACGCAGGACGCCTCCCAGTTTAGAGAAAGCGACGTGTGGGGAAGGAGTCGCATGGTGGTATACGGTCGTCAGGTTCTCGATGCGCTGCATCTGATGCGCGGAAGCGCGCAGCGCTTTGAAGATTATCGATTGGGTACGGTGGCACAGGCGGTCCTGGGCCGGGGTAAAACGCTGCAGGCCGACGAGGACGATACGATGCCGGAAGCAATTGCCCAAGCCTATGTGCACGATCGGACGGCGTTTTGCGACTACTGCCTAGAAGATGCGCGCCTAGTGTGGGATGTGCTGCAAGCCGAAGGGATCATAGATCTGTCGCTGCGCCGTGCACTGCTAACGGGGTTGCCGCTCGAACGGTCTTGGGGCAGCGTTGCGGCCTTCGATGTCATGTATATAAGTGAACTGCGCCGTCGTCAGCGGGTGGCGCCGACAACGGGGGTCGATCGCACCCGTGGCTCCGGCGCACCGGGCGGGCTGGTTATGGAAGCTAGCGCCGGCCTATACAGCCATATATTTGTATTTGATTTTAAAAGCTTGTATCCGTCGATTATGCGGACGTTTAACATCGATCCGCTGAGCCATGTGCTTGCCGAAGGCCAAGACGAAGTAGTCGAGGCTCCTAATGGGGCGCGATTTAGCAGAACGCGTGGCATCTTACCCGATATGCTGGAGGCCTTTTGGGTTCGTCGCGAAGAGGCCAAAGCGCGCGGCGATGATCTGGCATCGTATGCGTACAAAATTATCATGAATTCGTTTTATGGGGTGTTGGCAACGGGCTCGTGTCGCTTTGCTAGTGATCAACTGGCTGGAGCGATTACGGAGTTTGGCCACTACGTGCTGCGCTGGACGCGAGACTGGCTAGAGCGCGAAGAAAATGGCTGTCGAGTGCTCTACGGCGATACGGATTCCGTCTTTGTCGATGCGGGCCTGTCTCCAAGTGCCCATCCGGGTGAGGCCCATGCATGCGGCCAGCGCCTGTGCAATGCGGCTAACGCCGCGCTGGCCGAACACATCGACCAGCACTACGGCGTGCAATCGCGTTTAGAGCTAGAATTCGAGAAACACTACGAGCACTTCTTGCTGCCTCCGATGCGAGGCTCGGAGCGCGGCAGAGCAAAAGGATATGCCGGGTGGCGATTAGATGGAGAAGAGGAATACTTAGAAATAATCGGCATGGAGGCCGTGCGAAGCGACTGGACGCGCTTGGCGCACGGACTGCAGCGAGAGCTGCTGGGACTGCTGTTTGCCGGTGCCGATGCTCGGGAAATCGAGTCGGCCATCGGCGAGTGTGTTCGAGGATTGCGCGCCGGAGAACGGGACGAGGACTTGGTCTATCGAAAGCGGCTGCGCAAGCCCGTTTATAGCTATACGCGCACCGTGCCGCCGCACGTACAGGCGGCAAAGATGCTCAAGAATCCGCGCGGTGTCATTCAGTATATCGTAACCTGTGACGGTCCGCAGCCCGTCGGACACATGCGCGCGGAGCCAGACTATGATCACTACGTAGAGAAGCAAATTGCACCGCTCGTGCACACGGTCGCTCAGATCTTTCCAATTGACGTAGAATCCGCTCTGCGAGGAGTGGGTAACCTCTTTGCCGCGGATGCATGGGACGCTACAAAGAGGTCCTCTGTGCGCTCTACGTCCACCTCTTGACCACGTTTTATTCTGCTGTCGTCTTTTCGTCTAGTACGTTGGTGAAGAATCGCAGCCAGTTGCCGTGGAAGATCGATGCGATGTCGTTTTCGCTGTAGCCTTTATTTGCCAGCAGCCCCGAGAGCTTCTGCAGGTCGGCAATGGTGTCCAAATCGTGCGGGGTCTGTTCCGTGCCATAGCCCCCATCTAAGTCGGAGCCAATGGCCGCATGGCGGCAGCTGCCGGCGAGCTGACATACGTGATCTATGTGGTCAGCTACGGAGGCAAGGGACAATACCTGTGGCGAGGTCTCGCCTCGTATCCAACCTGGATAGAGCATCCATGCGTCTAGCGCGGCTCCAACTATGCCATCGCGCTCGATCAGTGCGGTAATCTGCTCGTCGGTAAACTGACGCTGATTGGGCACGAGCGCGCGGCAGTTGTTGTGGCTGGCCAGCACGGGTCCGTTAAAGCGGTCGAGCGCTTCCCAGAAGGCGCCGTCGGCCAAGTGGGTCAGGTCGAGCGCGATGCCGGTTGATTCCATCTCGCGCAGCAGGGCGGGCCCCAGATCTGTGAGCCCTCCCTCCGTGCCGGTGCCGTGGGCATACGCACTCACTCCATAGTGTGAAAGACTAATTTGGCGCAGTCCGAGTTCGTACCATTCGTGCACCTGTTCGGGCCATACAATCGGATCGGCGCCTTCCATGCTCAAGATAAATCCGAGCGGAGCGTTACCTCCCCCGCGCTGCCACGCACCGAGTAGGTCGTCTATCTGCTGCGCTTGCGTGATGATGCGCACTTTTCCTTGACTCTCCAAGACGCGATAGTAGGCCAGTTGACCCCGGGCGCGGGCGCAGGATATTTCTTGGCTGGCGGCACCGGTCGATAGGCCGGGACGCGCCGTGCGCGATATGACGGTGACGACGGACAAGAAAACCTCACCTCGTCGCATCTCTGGCAGTGAGGTCGTGCCGTTTCCGCGTCCGGGCCGAGTCATGTCCCCTTCCGCCTGGCGAATCTCTTCTACCTGTAGGTCGAGATTGCGGTCCCAGTCTACGGCATTCATGGCTAAGTCCAAGTGAGCGTCTACTAGCAGCATTGGGTTCCTTCTGTTTTACGGACAGTATATGGTCCGGGAGTTTTGCCGTTTACATCGGGGAACGACGTTAGCTTTGGGCACTGCCGACATGGTTCTGTTCCAACGCTTCGTATTCATCTATAAGACGTGCATACGTAGCTACGGCAGATGGATTCGGCAGGAGCGTCGAGCCGGCTACGGGTTGAGTAAAGGCTTCTACTGTGCTCTGCCAGCTGCTGCCCCGGTCGGCCTGTGCAGCTCGGAGTGCCGCGCCGAGTGCTGCTGAATTGGTTGTCTCAAACTGATGGACTGGACAGTTGTGTACGTCGGCGTATACGCGCAGGATATCCCGGTTGGCTGAGGCGCCACCGGTCACGTACAGGGATGATATATCGATGCCCATCCAACGAGCGTGAATCTTGGATGACAGGGCCTGAGCCTCGATGACGGCGCGGACATTGGCCTGTGCGTCGGTGCGGTCTAATTGATGGCGAATCACAGTTGGACGGGAGACTTTAGGGACGATTTCAGGATCAAAATAGGGGAGCATGAGTGCACCGCCGTTGCCGGGCTTTGTGGCCTGCAGTGCAGCGGTAAAACCGGCCCAGTCGAGACCGTACTCATCGCGCACCGCTTCGCGAGCCAAACTGCCGTTGAGAAAGCAAACCAGCGCCATGTAGTTGCGATCGTCGGGCAGGGCAAATACGCAGCCTTCTCCGGTGCGTGAAACGCGCGGTTCGTCCATACACGCAAAAAGCGTATCGGATGTACCTAAGCTCAGGGCGACTCGACCCGGTTCGATGAGGCCCAGACCGATGGCGCTACATGGATTGTCTCCAGAAAAGGGCAGGACAGTGCAGTCTGCCGCGAGGCCATAGCGCGCTGAGAAGTACGGGCTGACGGCGCCGACTGGAGTGCATGAAGGCACAACAGGTAGCAGCTTTTCAACCAGTTCAGGGGCCGTTGCTCTAAGCGCTTCTGCGCTCCATTGGCGACTGCGTATATCCATCAGATTGGTGCCGCTGGCATCGCCGGAATCGACGCCTACTAGCTTGCCTGCCAGCACGCTTGCCATAAACGAAGATACCAGGCCTATATAGTGCGTTCGCGCGTAGGCTTCGGGCTCGTCTTGGTAGAACTTGCGAATCTGCGGCCCGCTAAAGCGCTCAAATGCCGCGTTGCCCGTCAATGCCAACAGCGCTTCGCGCCCGCCCACGCTCGCTTCTATCTGAGCGCACTGTTGGCCGGTTGACGTGTCCATCCAAATGGGGGCAGTCGCCCGAGAAAAAACGGGTTCTAGCTGCTCTGCAAGGCTTCGTCGGGGGGTAAGTTCGGCCAGCGTGGGGCCGGCCGATGCGTGTAGGTACACTGTGCCATGCTGCTGGCCGCTGCCGGCTATGGAACGAATCTGTCCGAGCTCAACGCCCTGGGCCTGCAGCGTCTTAAACAGCAAGTCGAGTGCGTCAGCCCACATTAGCGGCGCGCTGTGTACTGCTCCATCTCCCAGTTCAATAACGCCGTTTTCAACGCCGTATTGTTCGGCAAAATGCGCGTCGAAATTGATTGATACTTCAGCTGATATAGCTCCGTCATCCGCATCGATGACTATCCCCGTTAGGGACTGGGTGCTAGAATCGAGACCGAGATACTTGCCCATAAAAAACCTCTGCTATAATTTCTTATTTTGATGGCTGGATAACTTAATAAAAGATTGTAACGAGAGGCAAAGAATGGAATCTGCGAGCACCGTCCACAACGATCCTATTGCAACCCTGAGCGAGTACGACCCAGAAGTTGCCGCCATTGTTCGGGCTGAGAACAAACGTCAACATAGCAAGATTCGCCTTATCCCGTCTGAGAACTACGCCAGTCGCGCCGTTTTAGAAGCTACGGGTACGGTGCTGTCGAACAAGTATTCTGAAGGGTATGCCAAGGATCGCTACTACGAGGGACAGCAGCAGGTCGATAAGTTGGAGATGCTCTGTGTTGATCGGGCCAAGCAGGTCTATGGGGCGGAGCACGTCAACGTGCAGCCCTATTCAGGATCGCCGGCCAACCAAGCCGTATACGTCGGGCTGGCCTCTCCTGGCGACGTCATTATGGGCCTGTCTCTGGCGCACGGAGGACATCTGACCCACGGTGACAAGGTGAGTATCTCGGGGTCGCACTACACGCCCGTTCAATACGGCGTGCGCGAGGAAGACGGGGAGATTGATTACGCGGAGGTCGAAGCGCTTGCCAAAGAGCACAAGCCCAAACTGCTGTTCTGCGGTGCGACCGCCTACCCGCGCGTCGTCGACTTTGAGCGTTTTGCTGCGATCGGAAAATCCGTCGGCGCGATCGTCGTTGCCGATATTGCCCACATCTCAGGATTGGTGGCGGCCGGTGTCCATCCGAGCCCGGTGCCGCACGTGGACGTGACCACGACGACGACGCACAAGTCGCTGCGGGGCCCGCGCGGCGGCATGATCATGTGTAAGAAAGAGTACGCCGAAGCGCTCGATAAGGCCGTTTTTCCCGGTCTACAGGGCGGTCCTCACAATCATACAACGGTTGGTTTGGCCGTTGCTTTAAAAGAGGCGATGACGCCCGAGTTTAAAGCGTACGCACAGCAGATTGTCGATAACTCACGTTCGCTTGCCGCTGCGCTTACTGAGCGTGGATTCAAGTTGAGCTCAGGCGGATCGGACAATCATCTCATTCTCATTGATGTTACTAGCAAAGGCCTGACGGGCCGGCAAATGGCCAAGGCGCTAGATGCGTCAGGCATCGTTTGTAACTTTAATAGAGTTCCC
>CALDFW010000077.1 GCA_937942165.1 uncultured bacterium
ATATAGGTTCGGCAATAGGCCCAGATGGGGAGAGATGAGATGACCGATAGTGTGGAAGCAAACGTGAATGTGCATTCGCGTCCAAGCGAATTAAAGATTACTGATATGCGCGTGGTTAACCTGCGCGGTGCACCTTTCCGCTCGACTATTATTCGACTGGATACAAATCAAGGAATTTGTGGGTACGGCGAAGTGCGCGACGGCGGCAGTGAGACCTATGCACTCATGCTAAAAAGTCGTCTAATCGGTGAGAATCCCTGTAATATCGATAAGATTTTCCGCAAGATTAAGCAATTTGGCCATCATGCACGTCAGGCCGGTGGCGTTTGTGGCATCGAAATGGCGCTGATGGACTTGGCGGGCAAGGCCTATGGCGTGCCGGCCTATCAGTTGGCGGGGGGTAAATTTCGAGACAGAATCCTCTGCTATTGCGATACGCCTTCCGAGAGAAAAGGCAGCGATATGGGTAAGCGCCTAAAGGAGCGGATCGAAAATGGCTTCGGGTTTTTAAAGATGGACGTGGGTATCGGTCTGCTACGTGATACTGAAGACACGCTGATTGCACCACCTGAGATGCTGCGCACAAACGAGATTATGCATCCGTTTACCGGCATTCAGATTACGGATAAGGGTATTGATTTGCTCTGTCAGTACGTAGCAGAAGTGCGAGAGGAAATTGGATACCAAGTGCCGTTAGCCGTTGATCACTTTGGTCATATCGGCGTCGAGTCGTGTATTCGCTTGGGTAAGGCGCTCGATCAGTTCTCGCTTGCTTGGTATGAGGATATGATTCCCTGGCAGTTTGCCGATCAATGGCAGCGCTTAGCGGAGTCGGTGGATACCCCGGTTTGCACTGGAGAAGATATCTACCTCAAAGAGGGTTTCATGCCGCTTTTTGAGCGCCGAGCTATTGCCGTAGCACATCCAGATTTGGCTTCGTCTGGAGGTATTCTCGAAACCAAGAAGGTGGGCGATCTCGCGCAAGATCACGGCATTGCGAT
Organism: uncultured bacterium; assembly: GCA_937942165.1. GTDB lineage: Bacteria > Latescibacterota > UBA2968 > UBA8231 > UBA8231. The sequence continues at coordinate 1,002 of CALDFW010000077.1, forward strand.
GGCACTGCACATGGCCATGTCGCCGATTGCCGCGCTGGCCTCTGTGCACTGCGCTGCGGCGACTGAGAATTTCATGGTCTTAGAAAATCACTCCGTGGATCAGTTGGACCAGTGGAGTAGCCTCGTTGAAGGACTACCAGTGCCGCTAATCGAGGACGGACATATTGCCGTACCTGAGGGGCCAGGACTTGGCTTTACCGATCTCAATGAAGAGGTTATTAAGGCTTTTGTCGATGCCGACAATCCGGGTATTTTCGAATCGACAGAACGCTGGGATAACGAGGGAGCGCACGATCGTCTGTGGAGCTAAACGACTGCTGACAGAGTATGGGGGAGAGGCGGTGGGTCGCCTCTCCCCTTTTGTTTTTTCGGTTTATTGACAGGGCTATGGATATGAGTGAAAAGGTATACAATATCGCCGTCTTAAAAGGCGATGGAATTGGACCAGAGGTGGTTGAACAAGCGCTCATCGCGCTGCGAGAAATCGGCGCCCCTCGCTTCAGTTTCACGGAGCATCCCTGTGGTGCGGGCTGTTATTTGGAGTGCGGAGAGCCCTTGCCCGATGCTACGGTAGAGGCCTGTCGTACGGCAGATGCGGTGTTGCTTGGTGCAATGGGCTTGCCCGATATACGATGGGATGATGGAACGGAAATGCGTCCGCAAATCGACCTGCGCATACTCCTCGATCTATACGCCGGCGTGCGGCCGATTTACCTATACAACGGAGATCATTCACCGTTAAAGGGACTGGGTGCAGGGGCCATTGACTTTGTTATTCTCCGCGAGAATGTAGAAGGGCTCTTCGCCTCGATGAACGGAGGTATAGAACTGCGTGGAGAAGTCGCCGTCGACTCTATGGTTATCACGCGCAGCGGAACAGAGCGGATCGTTCGATATGCATTTGAACTGGCCGTGCAGCGTGCAAGGTCTCCAATGCGCGTTACCTGTGTAGACAAGGCAAATGTATTCAAATCAATGGCTTTTTTCCGCTCCGTGTACGACCGAGTAGCGGATGAATTCCCGGACGTAGAGCGCGACTATGCCTACGTTGATGCGCTGAGCATGTATTTGGTTCAGCGTCCGCGGGATTACGATGTATTGGTTGCCGAGAACATGTATGGTGATATCATTTCTGACCTGGCTGCAGGCCTTGTCGGAGGGTTGGGAATGGCGCCGTCGGGCGATATTGGTCCGGATGCTGCCGTCTTCCAGCCGTCGCACGGTACGGCGCCTGATATTGCAGGTAAAGGACTGGCCAATCCCATCGCTATGATTCTCTCCGCTGCGCTTATGTTGAGATGGTTGGGCGAACGACACGGCGATGGGGAGGCCGTGCAGGGAGCCGCGCGCATCGAAGAGGCCGTTCAGCGCGTGGTTTCCGAGGCGGGTGCTGGTACGCCAGATATTGGGGGGACGATGACAACGGGCGAATTGGGCAAGGCAATCATCGAGGTCTTATAGCAATGGACAGGCGAACGTTTATTGGCCTGGGTCTGGGCGCGCTTGTTCCATGGTGTGCGCCTTCATGGACTTCAGCTACATCTCTTGAAAATAGAGCGCGTGCGCGGTCCTTAGGCATCGTTATCGGTTCTATGCAGCCGGGACCGTTCAATGCTATTACCGACGTGCCTGGGATTCAGGTTGGTCACGTAACGCTCGTTCGTGGTGACGGACCGCTCGTCGTCGGAGAAGGCCCCGTACGCACGGGCGTTACGGCGATCCTGCCGCACGGGGGAACGCTGTCGAGAGAGGCGTGCTATGCGGCAGATTTTACGCTGAACGGCAATGGAGAATTGACGGGCGTTGGTTTTGTCCGGCAGCGTGGACTCCTAGCGGCGCCCATTCTTTTCACCAACACGTCGAGCGTTGGCAATGTGTATGACGGCGCGCTCCGTTGGATGATGGACCGCGATCCGGGGCTTTTTGATCGAGGAGATCGCATCGAACCCATTATAGGAGAAACATGGGGCGATTTTCTCAACGATACAGCGGGACGCCACGTTCGCCCCGAACACGCATATGAAGCCATTGAAGCAGCTCAAAGCGGGCTCGTAGCAGAAGGATGCGTTGGCGGCGGTACCGCTATGCGTGCGTTCGATTTCAAGGCGGGTATTGGAAGTGCGTCGCGCATCGTACCCTGTGCGGACGCACGGTACACTGCGGGCGTTATCGTGCAGTCCAATTTTGGTCGTCGGGACCAACTGCGCGTCGACGGGGTGCCTGTGGGCAGAGAGATCCTCGATCAAATGCCCGAACGGGGAGGTCCTCGGAAAAACAAGTCTATGCTGGTGGTCGTGGCGACGGATGCACCTCTTATTCCCGTACAACTTCAGCGTCTGTGTAAACGCGTTTCCATGGGGTTGGCGCGCACAGGGGCCATCTCTTCGCACGGCAGCGGCGATCTCTTTATCGCCTTTTCTACCGGTAAACGAGTCGTGCTTGATCAGCCCGTTGATGCGTATGCTTTAAACAATCGCTGGATTTCGCATCTGCATCAGGCCGTAATAGAGGCGACGGAAGAGGCGATTCTAAACTCGTTGACGATGGCGCATTCGATGACGGGGCGCGACGGGAACACCTATCATGCGCTGCCGCTTGATCGATTGGTTCAGATTATGCGGGCGCACGGGAGAATCGAGTGAAGAAGCTGCATCAAGAGGGCATTCAAATTGGTCAATTTCAGCCGGGTGTGCGCGATTCTATTGCCGATGTTGAAGGAGTTTTAGTTGGCCACGTAGACGTTGAGGCTGGAAATACTCAAGTCGGCCTGAGCGTCGTTGAGCCCTACCCGCTCTCAGAGGGTAGGCGGAGGCTCTATATCGGACGCTGGGCTCTGGATGGAGGAGGCCGCATTTCTGGTTTAGGTGTAGCAGAAGATTTTGGCACGTTCTCTGCTCCCATTGCTGTCGTGCCTGCCCCTGCCTTCGGACGCGTGTATGAGGCCTTGATACATCAGGGTATTGGACGGGATAGTGGTCTTTCTACTGATGCGGGGTGGCCGCCCTTAGTTATGGGCATGGAAGACGGTGCGTGGAACGATGCGCGCCGGATATATGAAAGCGTGCGACAGCGCGATTTGGATCGGGCTCTGTCGTCTGCCAGCGAAGCGGTCCTGGAGGGCAGCGTGGGCATCGGGCATTCGCTGCGCGCATTTGGAGTGCGGGGTGGCGTGGGCAGCGCGTCCCGTCGCGTCGGAGCGCAGCACATGGGCGCATTTGTCGCAGCTAACGGGGGTCTCCCCGGTGACCTGCGAGTGAATGGAAGAGCCGTTCCAACGCCGGTTTCCACTGTCGGTGGACCACAGGAATTTATCGCGGTATTGGCTACCGATGCGCCGCTCCTACCCTATCAACTGCGCGCTCTTGCGCAGCGCGCTGCACTGGGGGCGAGTCGCTGCGGTTTGTGGAATCCGCTTACGCGCACGGCACAGATCTGCGCATTCTCAACAGTCGTGTCGGAAAGCGATGCCTCCGCCGCCGAGCTCGAGCGCATTCCGGCAATGGATGACGATGGGCTAGACGCTCTTTTTCAGGCGGGAGCGGAATCCGTGGAGGCCGCTATTTTAAGTGCGCTGTGCGAAGCAGACCCCTTAGAGTTAGATGGACGTGCATTAGACGTATTGGATATCCGTCTGCTCCACGCGGCTAGGCAATAGGCAAGGCTCATGAGCGAACTTCTCGATTCTCCAAGCAGTATCGCCGCTTTTCGCACGGCGCTCTTGGCGTGGTATGGAGCGAATAAGCGCTCGCTAGCGTGGCGAGACAGCGATGATCCTTATCACGTGTGGATTTCTGAAATCATGCTGCAGCAGACGCGCGTAGATCAGATGGATAACTACTTTACGCGCTTTATCGAACGCTTTCCTGCGCTAGTGGATCTAGCTGCTGCGCAGGAAGCCGATGTGTTGAAAGTGTGGGAGGGCTTGGGTTACTATGCGCGTGCGCGCAACATGCACAAAGCCGCACAGCTAATCGTTGCAGAACACGGGGGTCGGGTTCCCAATAACTACGAAGAGTTAATCGCCTTGCCGGGGATTGGAGAGTATACGGCCGCTGCCGTGAGCAGCATTGCATTCGATCGCGATCACGCCGTGCTTGATGGGAACGTAGTGCGCGTGCTGTGCAGACTGTTGCGGATAGAGGAGGATCCGCGTCGCACGGCAACCAGGACGCAGCTCATATCCGCTAGTCAACGTCTTTTACAGCCGGGACGAGCCGGTGATTTCAATCAGGGCATGATGGAATTGGGTGCGCGCGTATGCACTCCGCAGAAGCCACACTGTCACACGTGTCCGGTGGGGGCACTGTGTAGAGCTAAGGCCGAATTGGATGATCCGACTAGCTTGCCCTTAAAGGCGCCAAAAAAGAAGAAGCCGCACTATCCCGTGGCTGCGGGTCTGATCTGGAAAGGAGATCAGGTGCTCATCGCACAGCGACCCCGCGATGGCATGTTGGGTGGGCTGTGGGAATTCCCCGGAGGAAAGCGCGAAGAGGGCGAATCGCTGCAGGAATGTCTGCGCAGAGAGATTCGCGAGGAGTTGGATTTTGAGATAGAAGTGGGAGAAGTGCTGTGCAGCGTTGATCACGCGTATTCGCATTTTAGCATAACGCTCTACGCGCTGAGTGCCCGCTACAAGGGAGGCGAGCCCAAGGCGATTGGCTGTGCGGACTGGCGCTGGGTCTACCCTGAAGAGCTAGATGATTTTGCCTTTCCGCGCAGCGACCGAAAAGTGATTGAATTTGTGCGCCAACGAGGATGGCAGTTGGCGCTTTTCTAAGGGAGATGGTATTGGCGACAGAAGAACATCCATTAGACAAGGTAAAGCGGCGAGGTCCCGGTTTACTGCTGCGCGGTATGTGCATGGGCACTGCTGACGTGATTCCCGGAGTGTCCGGCGGTACCGTCGCGCTGATTATGGGTATCTATGACGAATTGGTAGGTACGATTGCCTCCATCGATGGTCGCGTTCTGCAGGCCCTGCTGCGCGGGCGCGTGATCGAAGTGCTGCGTCTGGTCAATGCTGGTTTTCTCGTGCCGATTTTGGCGGGCATTGTAGTGGCTATAGCGACGTTTGCCAAATTGATAACCTATTTACTCTCGGCCCATCCACAGCCGGTGTGGGGTTTTTTCACCGGGTTGATTCTGGCCAGTGCGCTCTACGTCGCTCGCCAGATCGAACGTGGATACGGCGTAAAACTTCCCGTATTTATCGCGTTGGGAACGGCCTTCGGTTATGGTATAACGGTGCTAGTTCCAGTAGAAACGGGCACGGAGAGCTATAAGTTTATACTGGCGGGCCTCATCGCGATTTGCGCAATGATTTTACCGGGGATTAGTGGTTCGTTTCTACTCGTAATTATGGGTAAGTACCAGCAGGTATTCAGTGCGGTGCATGAGCGAGACTGGCAGGTCATAGCGCTGTTCGGTCTAGGTGCTGTAACGGGTATACTAATCTTTTCGCGTCTCTTGAGGCGGCTGCTCGCTCGCTACCACTCGGCGACAATGGCGTTTCTCGTTGGGCTTATGCTGGGATCGCTGCGCAAGGTGTGGCCCTTTCGCACCGTGTTAGAAGAGCGCGTCGTCGGATCCAAAACGCTGGTTCTGCGCGACGAGTGCATATGGCCATCTGAGTTTAGTGGGGAAGTGTGGCTCAGCTTCGCCCTAATGGGTGCGGGAGCCGTGTTGGTCCTGGTATTGGAGCAAATAGGGCAGCGAGACAGAGTATAGGCCGTTTCGCCCGATAGCGGCCTACTCGTCGATCTCGTCTATTTCATCGCGCGCCGCGCGAAAACGCCGCACTCGGCGAAAAAATATGTATACCAAGCCGGCTAACGCGGCGTAGAGCGCCAGTTCGTAGATAACGCCTTGCCAGCCTAAAACGACGGGCCACAGGGCGAGGATACTAACGAGGATAAAGATATCTTCAATCAGGCGGCTTTTCTTGCCCGGATCATTCTCTTCAGACATCGGATAGTGCCTTATATATCGCGTAGTTTTTGAGGACTAATTTTACGTATAGACGGGTTTCTTTAAAGGGAATTCGCTCGATAAATGCATCGGCGTCGTCATGTGGGAATCGCTCTAGCCACTGCCGTGCATTGTGCGGACCGGCGTTATATGCAGCCAAACCCAACTCGAACCCCATATCGGCCGTTGCTCCATTTGTAAACTGTCGCACCTGATCTCCCAGAAAGTAGCTGCCGAGTCGGATAGAGACGTCCGGGTCGTACAGGGAGGAGTGATTGAAGCGCCGTATGCCAAGATTGTTGGCCAATGTCTTACCTGTTTTGGGCATAATCTGCATGAGTCCGAGGGCACCCGCGCGCGAGGTGGCTCCCTCATTAAACGTGCTTTCTTGTCGTATGACCGATAGGACTAAATAGGGGTCTACCTTAGCTTCGGCTGCTGCTGCAACGATTTGCTCCCAATAGTAGTTAGGATATACGCGATCCCAGTCACTTCGCTTGCCGTCGGCGACAAAGATGCGCATGGATAGTCGAAGCGCGCGGCTGAGGAAGCCGAGCGCTTCATAGCGATCGCGGATTAGTTCGAGTGTCTCTACGTTACCCTCGTTTAGTTTTTCCGCCTGTCCGATTTCTCGGCGCGCCTGTTGGTGTAGGCCGAGCGCGAAGAGCGCATCGCTTCTGGCCAAGTGGTCCGCTCCCCTTATGTCCTCTGATGAGAGCAGGTTGCGTTCAGGAGCATCGGCTCGTTCCAAAGAACCCAGATGGCCGTAGCCCTGCCTGACGGCGCGCGTAGAGTAATATGAGCGAGGAAATCCATTGGCGGCTCGATTGTAATAACTCTGTGACTCTACGCTGCGGCCTAGCTCTGCGGCTACCTTGCCGGCCCAATAGAGACTCTGATCGACAATATGTGGCTGCTGTGCGATGTTGCTGAGTCGCTCGAAAACCTGCAGCGCTTTGTCAAACTCTCCTCGGCAGTAAAACGTAAAGCCGATGCCCCAACCTGCGTCATCGCGGTACGTGCTCTGTGGATGGTTGTCGACCAAGAGCTTGTAAAGGCGTTCCGCTTCGGAGAAACGATTGTTGCGCTCGGCTGACTTGGCGGCTTGCCACAGTGCGTCGTCAGCTAGGCTGTGGTGCGGATACTGACGGGAAAAACGCTCATAGGAGGCGATGGCTTCGGTTTCGCGATTCCGCCTGATGTGTATGCCCCCTATGCGATAGAGTGCCGAGGGCAATCCATACTGCTCGTGTGTTTTTTCAAACGTGCGAATCGCTGTCTCATATTGGCCAACGCCCAGCTGTGAGCTCGCCAAATTGTAATATGCATCTGCCACGCGCTGGTCGCGCGGGAATCGCTCTATGAATCGCTGGAATCGCCTCTTCGAATCGGCGTAACGCTTGTGCGCATGGTAGGTAGAAGCAACGGCAAAAGCCGATTTTGCATTTAGTGGTCCCTCAATGTCAATAGCTGCGCTGAGCGCGCGTTTGTCGCGGGGATAGGTTTCCATGAGCTGCACATAGTGGCGGTATGCAGCATCTTTATCTCCGGCTTTTAGGTGTGCTAAGGCGATGGAATAGATCGATCGGGGCGCCAGCATCGGTTCTGCTATTTGCTCTTTATACAACTCGATGGCGGCTTGGTGGTTGTCAGTCTCCATGTGGAGTGCAGCCAGCCGATGACGCGCGGAACGCGCTGGGATAGACTGACTGTTTTGTGCGAGGAAGTCTCGATAGTGGGCGATCGCCGCTTCAACCTGTTCCATATCCTCTAGTGCTTGGGCCATCCAAAATTGGCGATAGGCTTCAAGGAGCGGGGGAGGCATCGGTAAATCGCGGAGTCGCGAGTGGGCCCGTTCGGGTTCACCTAGGTGAAGCTCGCACAGCGCCATTTGCAGCTGATGCTGGGTCGATTCTGCCGATGTGAGAGAATCTTTCTGCGCGCGACTGAGTTGTTGATAGGCCTGCGCGTAGTCCCCATCGGCAATCAGCTGGCTTATCTGGCCTCGGTGAGGCGGCTCATAGGTACCCAAACCATAGAAGTATACGTAGGCGACGAAGGGCAGAACGAGTAGAAGTCCACCGCCGATTGTCTTTAGCACCATGCGGGTCTGTCGGTTCATATCGGTTGTAGCTATGTGTCGTCTAAAGAATTAAAAATAAATGAGCTACGAAGTTTCACGGCTAAAATAACGAGGGGAGTGCTTCTGAGCCAAGCGCAAAAATAAGGCGAGTTTAAAAAGCGGGGGATTCTAAGGAGTCTCGTCTTTGAACGCTTCCCCTGATAGGTCTGAGAATGTGGGCGGTTTGGGAGAATGCTGGCTTTTTTCTGCCTCTTCTAGCGCCTTGAGATGGCGACGCACTTCACTCAGGCCGGCGTATATTTCCCGATTTAGCTTTTCCAGTTGCGGGGAAAACGAGTTGGATAGAGGATATTTATTCATGGTCTAATCAATGCTTCTGATAAAGGTTTCCCTATCAAAAGCAAATAATATGCCATTCCTATGTCGTTGCCTATGCTGCATAAGTAATTGTTTATCAGTTGCTTATGCAGCATAGTGGGTAAAAAAGAAAGGCGCGGTGGAAAGAATTTCCACCGCGCGCTCTTTACGAGAGAAAACTTTACCCGCGTGCGACTTATCGCTTGGGGGCGTAGAGGTGTGGACTCTGTCCGTAATAGACCTCAGCCGTTTCCATGACCGTTTCTGAAAGCGTTGGGTGTGGATGGATAGAAAGCTGAACGTCTGAAGCCAGTGCGGCCATTTCTACGGCGAGAACGCCTTCGGCGATGAGTTCGCCTGCGTTTGCTCCAGCGATACCAACGCCGAGAATGCGGTCGGTAGACGGGTCGATAAGCATTTTTGTCAGGCCATCATTGCGATCAACGGTCGTAGCTCGTCCGGATGCGCTCCAGGGAAAGCGTGCGACCTTAACATCAATACCCTCTGCTTTTGCCTGTTCCTCAGTCAGCCCGCACCAGGCGATCTCGGGATCGGTATACACCACGTTGGGTATTGCGCTGGGTTCAAAAACGAGTTTGCTGTGTCCCGCCAAAATCTCTGCGACGAGCGCTCCCTGATGAGAAGCAGTATGGGCTAGGGCTGCACCAATGATATCTCCGATCGCGAATATATTGGACTCGCCGGTGCGCATTTGGCCATCTACCTGCACGTAGCCGCGTTCATCCAATTGGATACGCGTGTGTTCCAAGCCCAAATCGTCGGAGTTAGGCACTCGACCAACGGAGAGCAGTAGCTTAGAGAACACGTGTTGGAACGCGTTTCCATCAGCCCCTTCGAAATCGACTTCAATGCCGGCATCGCTTGGATTGACGGCCGTTACTTTTGTGTCCAGCCATAGATTTGTGAAGCTCTTTTCTACGCAGGCATGAAGAGGTTTGACCAAATCTCGGTCGGCTGGCGGGACAAGGCCGGACATCATTTCGACAACGGACACTTCGCTGCCGAGCGCGGCATAGACCTGTCCCAACTCCATGCCGATAATGCCGCCGCCCACAATGAGCAAGCTCTCGGGAATATCCTCTAGTGCAAGAGCACTTGTCGAATCCATCAAGCGCTTATCGTCGAAGCGAAAGACGCCCGGCACCGCAGGACGCGATCCGCTGGCTAAAAGCGCGTGGTCAAACTGAATCTCCTGCGTTCCACCTTCTACCAGTTCGACGTCCAGGGTGTTTGCACTGGCAAAGCGAGCGCGCCCGCGAACGTGGTTCAGCTTACGGGCCTTTACCAACTGGCCCAATCCACCGGTCATTTTAGCTACCACGCCATCTTTGTATGCGCGGAGCTTGTCCAAGTCTATGGTGGGTTCCCCAAACTGCACGCCCCAATGGTGAGCTTCTTTGCTTTCGTTGAGCAGTTTAGCCACGTGCAACAGCGCCTTAGATGGAATGCAGCCGCGATATAGGCAGACGCCGCCGGGATTGGCTTCTGGATCAACCAACGTCACGTCCAAGCCGAGGTCGGCGGCCTTGAATGCGGCCACATAGCCTCCGGGGCCACCGCCTATGACAACTAGTTGTGTTTTATGCATGGATCAATCAGCCCTCTAGGAGTACGACAAAAGGATTGTTCAAAGCGTCGCAGATCCAGCGCAGGAAGCGCGCGCCGTCGGCGCCGTCAATCAGTCTGTGGTCGTAGCTGAGAGATAGAGGCATCATGGTACGAGGTTGAAACTGCCCGTCTATGTAGACGGCTTCAACGCTTGAGCGCGCTACGCCTAGTATCGCAACTTCGGGCGGATTGACGATGGGGGTAAACGCTGTGCCACCCATGACGCCGACGTTGCTAATAGTCATACTGCCGCCCTGCATGTCGGCCGGAGTGATCTTGCGATCGCGCGTTTTCTGTGCCATCTCGCTCAGTTCGACCGACAGCTCAATGATGTTTTTCTGGTCTACGTCGCGCACTACGGGGACCATTAATCCGTGCGGTGTGTCAACGGCGATACCGATGTGGCAGTACTTCTTGTAAATGACCTCATTGCTCGCCATATCAATGCTCGCATTAAACTGCGGAAACACTTTGAGTGCGGCCCCCAAGACTTTGATCAGAATCGCAGTCGGTGTCAGTTTACCACCGGCTGCCTCAGCGCGCTTGCCGTGCTCTTTACGCCATACCTCTAAGTCACTGACATCGGCTTTGTCGAACTGCGTGACCATCGGGATGGTTGACCAGGCCTGAGACAAGCGTTCGGCCGTTATCTGGCGGACCTTCGACATCGACTCGCGCTCGATCTCACCCCACTGGCTAAAATCGGGCAGGGGGGCAGCCGCAGCGGCGGCCGGCGACGTGGCTCGCGTTTGGTGCAGCTGCTTGGAATGCGCCTTTACGTCATCTGAGGAGATGCGACCTCCTGGCCCATGTCCTTCTACCTGTGTGATGTCCACGCCGATTTCGCGCGCGAGACGGCGCACGGAAGGGGCCGCTGGCACGCCTTTGGCGGGGGCAGGTGGCTGCGAGGTTTGGGCGAGCGCTGACGCGGGTGAAGATGGAAGGGACTCGGCCTGAGGAGCGACCGGTGCCGCAGGGGGGGTGGACGTAGCCTGCACCTGTTTTTCGCCAGCTGGCTCTTCAGCGGCCGTGGCGGATGCTGCCGTCGCAACGGTCAGTAGTCGTTGTCCCACTGCTGCATTATCGCCTTCCTTAACGTGAACCGCTTCAACGGTTCCAGCTACGGAAGAGGGAACTTCTATGACGGCCTTATCGGTTTCTAACTCAATGATCGGCTGGTCTTCGTCAATGGTATCGCCGACCGAGACTAAGACGCCAACCACGTCACCGTTTTCAACGTTTTCCCCCAAGTCGGGCATGTTGAAGTCGACTGAACCCGCCGGCTGAGCCGCAGAAGCAGGGGGTGCTTCGGATACTGACTCAATTTGCGTTTCTGCTGTCTGTTGGGCGGGGGTGGAATCGGGCTGCGGATCTGCGGACGCTTCGGCGCTCTGTGCATCGCCAGCTTCCAACGTTAGCAGGAGTTGGCCGACGGCCGCGTTATCGCCTTCCTTCACGTGAACCGCGGTTACGGTTCCGCCTGCGGAAGAGGGCACTTCGATAACGGCTTTATCCGTTTCCAGTTCGAGGACGGGCTGGTCTTCCTCTATGCGGTCGCCCACGCTGACCAACAGGCTAACCACGTCCCCGTTCTCGATATTCTCGCCCAGATCGGGCATTTTGAATTCTATCGGCATATTCGTTTCGATCCTGTCGCGCGCTGCGCTAGCGATAAACGGGGTTGGGTTTTTCTGAGTCGATATTTAAATCCTGCATTGCTTTCCTCACGACCTCGTGCTTGATCTGTCCAGCGTCTGCTAGTGCACTTAGTGCACCGAGCGTAACAAAGCGCGCATCGACTTCGAAAAAGTCGCGCAGGGCTTCGCGGCTTTCGCTGCGACCAAATCCGTCTGTGCCCAAGGAAACGGGTGCTTCTGGGAACCAGCGTGCAATGGATTCCGGAAGGGCTTTCACATAGTCAGACGCAATGACAAAGGGACCCTTTTCACCCTCAAGGCACTCTTCGATATAGGATTTCCTCTTTGTTTCGCCCGGATGCATGCGATTCCAGCGCTCTGTGTCGATTGCGTCGCGATGCAGGTTCTTGAAGCTGGTTATGCTCCATACGTCAGCGGCCACATTATATTGCTCTTCCAAGATCTTTTGCGCCTCGAGGACCTTGTTCATTATGGCTCCGCTTCCAAAGAGCTGCGCTTTGAGCTTGGACCTTTTCTTTTTCGAGCTCTGAAATTTGTAAAGACCTTTGAGGATACCCTCTTCTACGCCTTCGGGCATAGCCGGCATGGGGTATTGCTCATTCTCTACCGTCATATAGTAGAATATGTCCTCCTGCTCCACGTACATACGACGGATTCCTTCGCGAACAATAACTGCAATTTCATAGGCGAAGGCCGGGTCGTAAGCCATCATGTTCGGCACGGGGTACGCCAATAAGTGACTGTGGCCGTCTTCGTGCTGTAGCCCTTCGCCGTTGAGCGTTGTGCGCCCAGCGGTTCCGCCTACCATGAAGCCCTTGACGCGCATATCCCCTGCCAGCCAAACCAAGTCGCCAATGCGCTGCATGCCAAACATGGAGTAGTAGACAAAGAAGGGAATCGTATTTATCCCGTGCGTCGAGTATGCAGAACCCGCTGCTATGAAGGATGACATCGAACCAGCTTCTGTGATTCCTTCTTCCAGGATTTGTCCATCCTGCGCCTCTTTGTAGTAAGAGACTACGTCCTTATCTACCGGTTCGTAGAGCTGGCCGACGCTCGAGTAAATGCCGAATTGGCGAAACAAGGGGTCCATGCCGAACGTGCGTGCCTCATCGGGAATAATCGGCACGATATACTTGCCGATTTCCTTGTCCTGAAGGAGTTTGCGCAAGACGGCGACAAAGGCCATCGTTGTGGCAATTGTTCGATCTCCAGATGCGTTATTAAACTCGTCCCAGAGTTCGGCTGGAGGCATCTGGAGGGGTTCGCTTTTGGTGCTGCGGTTGGGTACTGAACCGCCCAACGCAGCGCGACGTTCGCGAATATACTCCATCTCTGGGCTGTCTTCATCGGGCCTGTAAAAGGGGGCTGCTGCGACTTCGTCGTCAGAGATGGGAATGCCAAAGCGAGTGCGGAAAGAACGCAGTTCGTTTTCGTTAAGCGACTTTTGCTGATGAGTGATATTCTTTCCCTCACCGGCTTCGCCCATGCCGTATCCCTTGACCGTCTTAGCGAGGATGACCGTTGGGGCGCCCTTGTGCTCGGTTGCTCCCTTGTAGGCCGTGTACACCTTCTCGGGGTCGTGGCCACCGCGTCGCATCTTCTCAATCTGCTCGTCGGATAGATGGGCGACCATGTCGAGGAGATCGCTATTTTTGCCGAAAAAGTCTTCTCGTATAAAGGCTCCGTCTGACACTGTGTACTTCTGATACTGTCCGTCGACTACCTCTCCCATGCGCTGTATGAGCAGGCCTTTATCGTCGTTTTCGACCAGCGCATCCCAATCGTCGCCCCAGACGACTTTAATCACGTTCCATCCAGCGCCCCTGAAGGCTGCCTCGAGTTCTTGAATAACTTTGCCATTTCCACGCACGGGCCCGTCGAGACGCTGAAGATTGCAGTTAATAACCCACGTTAAGTTGTCGAGCTTTTCGCGCGAAGCCAGCGTGATGGCGCCAAGTGTTTCAGGCTCGTCGCACTCTCCATCGCCGAGAAAGGCCCACACCCGGCCGTCGTCCTTCTGCTTTAGACCGCGGTTTTCCAAGTAGCGGTTGAAGCGTGCCTGATAAATTGACATGATCGGACCCAGTCCCATTGAAACCGTGGGGAACTGCCAAAAGTCAGGCATGAGCCATGGGTGGGGGTAAGACGAAAGGCCGCCGCCGGGCTGCAGCTCGCGTCGGAAGTTGCTCAGCTGCTCTTCGCTTAAACGTCCCTCGACGAAGGCGCGTGCATACATTCCGGGTGCTGCATGGCCCTGGAAGTAAACTTGGTCACCTGAGTGGTCACCTGTGCGGGCGCGGAAAAAGTGGTTGTAACCAATTTCGTACAGCGTTGCAGATGAAGCGAATGTCGATATGTGGCCACCGGGAGCTGCTTTATCGCGGTTTGCGCGCACGACCATGGCCATGGCGTTCCAGCGCACTATGCTCTTTATGCGACGCTCTATTTCTCGGCTGCCGGGGAACGTTGCCTGCGCTGAACGGGGTATGGTGTTGACATAGGGTGTATTGGCGGTGAAAGGTATATCAATACCTGCCTGATGGGCTCGCTGTTCAAGCTGCTCGAGCAAATGGCGCACGTGGTCTGGAGATCGCTCTGCCAACACGTAGTCAAGCGATTCTAACCATTCGCGCAGTTCAATGTCTAGTTCTTTCGCTTCTTCACTCATGGCGAACGTGAGTCCTCGTCTTCTGGGGTAAGGCGCGCAGACAGCGCGTTGTCAAACAGACCAAAATAAAGAATTTCGGCAGGTTTTGCAAAGACGCAACCCGGTATCTGAATGCGCTCTGTTTAGGCAAAAGCCCAGCTCCTAACATATATTCTGTCCGAACTTTACGCGGGAACAGGATGCCTAGCGAGAGCGTCTTCTTCTCCCGTATTGGTGGGGCTGATCTAGTTCAGCGCAGTGCGGATCTCATTTAGGTATACATGATGACCAAAAGTAAAACACACCGGGCCATATGGCTGAGCGTGCTGGCTTCCATACTGCTGCACATTGCAGGGTTGTATATGGCGCGTGGTATTTGGCTCGACGAGCTGGAGACGGAATCATTCCGCGCTCGCTTGGCCAATATTGCGCCGCTATTTAAGCCCCGTCGCCTCAATACCGCGCAGAAGCCGCTCGTAGAACCGCTCGTTGAGTTTGAACTCGAGTACATTGCGGCAGATAGAGAAGCCGTAGAGTTGGATGAGCGCGAACTGCCTATGCAGATCGTCGTTGAAGAAGTTGAGGTGGAAGATGCGCCCGCTGCGCTGCGGGAAGTGGCCAGCGGAGCGAAGGAGGATGATCCGTTTCTCGAGCGCGTGAAGATGCTGTCTCCGTCGGAACTTGGTCTGGCAGATAGTTTGGGTATTCCCTCGATGGACCTGCTGCGCATCGTGGATATGGCGCGTGCAAATAAAGACCATGCCGCCGTGATTGTAGACCGTTCGAGTCGGCGCGATCTGATGGGATACGTCAACTTTACGCAGCTGCGAGTATACGGGGCGGGAAGCGGACGGGGCCAACTCGATGCGCTGACCCGCTATCTGCGCGACAATACGTTTATTCTGGCCAACGTGCGCGAAAAAACATACCGAAACTTCTTGTCGGAAAACTTACTCAAGGATCCAATACACTTTCTGCTGCAGGGTGGGGGGCTGATAGCCTATCGCGACGATGTGCTAACGCTCTTTTCTCCCGAAGAAATGGCCATGCTAGAACGCTACATGCGCGAAGGAGGATTCTTGTTCATAGAGGGCGATAATCGCTACCTGCGCGAGATGCGAACGCACTTGCAGACGATGCTCGGTCAGAGTGCTGTCTTGCGCCCCGTGCCAGTTACTCACCCTCTGTACTATGCATTTTACGAGTTTGGTGGAGGATTTCCCGGTGAAGATAAAACGCGCCTGACTGAAGTCGGTGACAATCCTCGCTGGTATTATCCCACGCGGGCTGTCGACGAACAGATCGCAGCCCAACGGCCCACCGCCTTTAATCAGGCCATTGAGGATGAGATGCAGGCTGAACAGCCACCTCCCTTAGGTATCTGGGGAGTTGAGCTGGATGGACAACTCGTCGCCGTGCTGAGTGATATGGATTTAATGAATGTGGGAGCATCC
Organism: uncultured bacterium; assembly: GCA_937942165.1. Lineage (GTDB taxonomy): Bacteria > Latescibacterota > UBA2968 > UBA8231 > UBA8231. The sequence goes on from CALDFW010000077.1 coordinate 16,800, forward strand.
ATTTTTAACGTGGAAGATAGCGGGGAAGAGTCCGTTTTATTCGCGCTTAGAGCGAGCACAAATATCATCGCCTACGCGCTGACTCGAGACGGAGGGCGCACGCCGCAGCTGCCGCCTGCAGCGTGGATGAACCGCCGTCCGGTCGTTGGCGTTGAGAGCCCGTCTGATTTGCCTGAGAGCGTGACGGAGCGCGACGAGATCGACGAAGAGACCTTTATGGATCTAGATGCTTCTCTTGCGCTTGTGCAAGCACCCTTGGGCGAACAGATCGATCGGGATTTAAAGCTGCGGATTGACGGTCGCTATACGCTGGAACTCCTTAAGACGGGTTATAACGGCGTGTTGTTACACAACCTGCCGCCCGGAGATCACTGGATTGAGCTGTCCTACGGCGGAGAGGTTCAGCAGTTGGACTTTTCGCTGAGAGGGGGCAAAGTGCTCACGCTTAACTTTGCGCTTAATCGCTTTGCATTTATGAGCCAGCTTCGCCTGGAACAGCAGGACGAACAGGTGGGTTTAGCGCGGTGGCGGCAGGCCTTCTCCGATTTGCAGCTGGAAGAAATCTATCTCGCCGAAGATCGGGAGTGGTTGGAGGGGATTGGGTCTGCGCAGGAGGTCGAGTCGACAGGTGCCGGTCCATAGCATTCGGATTCGAAGCGTATTCTACGCATTTACTTTTTATTTCCGACGTATCGTTTATCTTACAAATCTACTTCTTATACCTGCATAAAAGGCCATTTTTTCGTGTGTCTCTCTATCGGTTTCCTACTCATATTCGCATGGATGGCCGCTTTTGCTAACGCTAGCTGGGCCCAGCAGTGGGCTTATCCAGCGGCACATGGTATATACATAAATGCCAACGCTGCCGGAGGAACACGCGGTGATGTGCTGGTAGACCAGCTCGTTGCTGCTGGTGGAAATGCCGTTGTCTTTGACGTGAAAGACCGCCTTGGAAGGCTGAGTTATCCTTCAGAAGTGAAGCTTGCTCGAGCAATAGGAGCAAGCAAAGAGGCCACCATCGATCACCCAGCTGAAGTTGTGAGATCTTGGCGTGATCGCGGTCTGTATGTGATTGCTCGGTTAACGTGTTTTCACGACGCATTGTTGGCTCAGCAGCGTCCCGGAATGGCTCCGCTGTCTCGTCTAGGAGCGGGCGTTTGGTCGGAGCGGGGGACGCCGAACTGGGTTGACCCGGCGCTACCAGAGGTGCAGCAATATCTGATCGACCTAGCGCTGGAGGTCGTGGGATTCGGCGTCGATGAGATCCAACTCGACTACGTCCGCTTTCCCACGGAAGGCCGAATAGAGGAAGCCGTTTTTTCTTTTGATCCAGACGTGCTGTCGAAATCTGCTGTCATAACTAACTTTGTGCGCCGTATGCGTGCGGCGCTAGAGCCAACGGGGGCGCGTCTGTCGGCAGACATATTCGGTGTTACGGCGTGGGGAAGTCGAGCGGATATTGAGACAATCGGTCAAGACGTAGACGACCTTCTGGAACATCTCGATGCGGTCTCGCCCATGCTGTACCCTTCTCATTTTGCTGATGGATTTGGTCGAATATCGAGTCCCGTAGCGCATCCGTACCACTTCCTGTATCAGGGGTGTCAGCGACTGCGCGCGCGCGCCGCTGAGCGCGGCGTTGAGGTAAGACCTTGGGTGCAGGCCTTCGACTATCGCGTTCCCAGATATGACGCTACGTACATCACAGAGCAGCTGTACGGGGCGGAGGATGGAGGAGCGCGCGGCTGGCTGCTGTGGAATCCGGCTAGTCGCTATCCGTTTGAGATAAGAGCGATTGCCCAGTTTATGGCGGGCACAGCTCCCCTGTTAAGCCAAGAAGAGCGGCGGCCCAAGCCCGTGGGAAGTCCTGCTGATTAAGTTAGTCCGTCTGTCGCAGCCGGTTTTCTAGGCGTCTCCATCCCAGCGTCTCTCGTATAAAGTGGCGCAGATCTTCGACTACCCAGTAGAGACATGGTATCACGATAAGCATGATTATGGTGGCCGTCGTCAGGCCGTACACTATGAGCGTTGCCAACGGCGACCAGACGGCTGATTTGCCCGTGAGGCCCAGTGCTATGGGCAACACGCCGCCCACGGTCGTCACGGTTGTTAGCACGATGGGTCGCAGGCGTTTTGATGCTGCGTCGAGTATCGCATCGCGCACGGAAAGGCCTCGCTGCTTGGCCGAGTTGGCAAAGCTGATAAGCACAATAGAATCGTTGACTACCACTCCAGATAGCCCCACCATACCGTAGATCGCAGTAATCGAGAGTGGGTACCCGTTGGCTATGAGACCTACCAGGGCACCTGCCAATGCGAAGGGAATGGTCATCAAAATGATGAAGGGCTGTATCAGCGAGCGAAACTGAACGACGAGTATGAAGAAGATACACATGGCACCCAGGCCAAATAGCAGGACTATGTTGTCAAAAGCCTGGTTGAACTCTTGGAACTGTCCACCGAAAACGAGGGTGTATCCCGGATATACAGGCGCGATTTGTTCCCGAAAGTATGCGCTGAGGTCTTCTACCGTCTTGGCCGCAGCACCGGTCTCGCTCTCCTCGGCAAAGACGGTAATCGTGCGGCGGAAATCACGGCGTTTAATCTCGCTGAAGCCGGTGTCTCTGCGCAGGTCTGCCACCGAACCGAGGCGGACAAAGTCGCGGTTGGGCGTGCGGACGTCGATGTCTTCTAGCCGACTGCCGGACGTGAACCAAGAGGGCGCGTAGCGCACGAGCAAGGGGCGCTCCTCATCTTCTGCGTTGAAGGTGCCTGCTGGCAGTCCGTTCAACGCGCTCTGCAGGGCGATACCAACGTCGCGTGAAGTCAGGCCCAAGCGCTGGGCCTCTGCTCTTCTGAGCTGGAATGTCAGTTCTCCTTTACCGGGCACGTAGTCATCGCCGATGTTGATCAAGCCCGGATAGCTTGCCAATCGATCCTTGAGCTGTTCGGCAATGATATCTAGCGTACCAAAGTCATCGCCTTGGATCTTTGCTTCGATGGGATAGTCTTTGGGAGGTCCGTTCTCGATAATCTTAACTCTAACCTCTTCCTGTGTATACCCCATCTTGGCGGCGGCCTGGCGCATGTAATCCACCATGCCCTCTAGGCGTTCTTTGACCTCTGACCCGTCTTCTATATCGACGATGACCTCCGCGTAGTTGGGCCGGGTGAACGTTCGGCTTTCCGTGTTTTGCACGCCGACGTTTACCAAGATTCGTTCAATGTGCGCGGTGTATTCCGGCGGCATTGCGCGGACCACAGATTCGAGTCGCTGAGTATGGCGGTCAGTTTCGTTCAGCGCAGTGCCCTCAGGCAGAGTCAACCAGACGGCGAAGTAGCTTTGCGGATCCGAACTAAAGAGCTCTTGCCGTAACTGGGGAAACACGATGCCCGCAGAAACGAGGATCGCAGCGGGAGCGCCGATGGCCACTGCATAGCGCCGCCAAGAGGGAAGAATACTCGATACGAGTCGAGTGTAGCGCTCCGTTAGACGTCCTATCGTCCCGTCGAGCCGGCTCTTTTGCTGGCCGCCCCCAAAGTCGGCAATGTGAGAAGGTAAGATGAGAAAGCACTCGACGAGAGATGCAAGCAAGGCCAGGCTCACGGTGATGGGCACGACCTTGAGGAATTCGCCGATTGTTCCGGGTAGGAGCACCAGCGGCATGAAGGCGGCAATGGTCGTCAACGTCGATGTCAGGACGGGAGACAGCACTTCTTGCGTGCCGGTGATAACGGCATCGGAACGCCCATAGCCCATCTGCAAGTAGCGATAAACGTTTTCTATGACGACGATCGCATCGTCTACGACCATACCCAGCACCAAAACGAGACCGAATAGCGTGTTTTCGTTGATCGAAGATCCGATGGCTTTCAGCATGATGAAGGTCAAGCTAAAAGCGATCGGGATACCAATGGCAGTCAGAATACTGTTGCGCCACCCTATAAAGAGCCAGAGCACGACGATTACTAGGACTCCGCCGGCCAACGCGTTGGTTTGTAAGTTGACCAGCGCGTTTCGCACGCGAATCGAAGTATCGTTGACCAAGTCGATATACATGCCGCTCGGCAGCATTTGTTTCGACTGTTCGAGGAGGCCATGGATTTTGTCGAGTAGATCCAGAGAGGATCCGACGTCTTTTTTAGTCACGCCCAGCGCAATGCTGCGTCGTCCTTCGAGCCGCGAACGTGCTTCTTCGCGCGCGTAAGTGTCCGCGACTGCGGCCACTTGGCCGAGCGTAACGTGATTGCCTTGAGGGTCGCGCGACACGATGGTGCGCTCAATATCCTGCAGGCTGCGAAACTGGCCCTGATGCCGAACGAGAAACTCCGATTCCCCCAGTTGAAGAGTGCCGGCGGGTAAATCGGCGTTTTGCAAGGCTACGGCTGTGCTGATGTCGTTTAGGGAAAGGCCCAGTTCGCGTGCGCGCGGCGGGTCAACTTGGATGTGGACCTGTCGCTCGCGATCGTCGAATAGAAAGACGCGATCAACCTCCCAGAAACTCTCTATGGTGTCGCGCAGGTCGTCAACGTGCTGACGTAGCTGACTGTATGTAATGTGTGAGTCACCGCTTAGTGCAACCTGAACCAGCGGTATAAAGTTGGAGGATTTAATTTTGATATAGAATGGATCCAACACAGCGTCGGGTAAGTTGACCCGATCGATCGCCTGCCGAGTTTCCTGGTATTGTCGTTCGAACTCATCCGTTGAGATATCCTCAAACTGCATGGAGAACTCGACGGCACCTTCGCTAGAAATCGAGTTGAACTGGCTTACGTAGTCGATCTTTTCCAGTTCTTCTTCTGCCGGTTGCGTTATCAGCCGCTCTATGTCGGCCGCAGATACTCCCGGATAGGACAGGACGACCAGTAGCCACTTGAGGTTGACCGGCGGCAGGTATTCCTGGGGCATTGTAATATATGCACCGGTCCCTCCGAGTAAAAAGCACGCGCTGAGAAGATTGGCGATTAGAGGGTTGGAAACTACCCAGCGAAAGAGAGACTTCACGGGGTGGTCTCAGCTGTGAGGATGCGGACATCGGCCGGCTGTATCTGCAGCCCATCGACCATGAGTGAACCTCCAGCCGCGACTCTTTCGCCTGGGGTGATTCCCTGCGATATCAGGAAGAGACCGTCCGGTAGTTCAAGGCCTATCGAGACGGCGCGCCGGCGGAGGAATGCGTTTCCCTCCCGCTCTTCAACGACGTAAGCGTAGGTCGTTCCCGCGAACGACCGCAACGCGTTTTCGCTGACCAAAACGCCGCGAATCTCTCTGCGAGTGTTCAGCTCAATCGACGCTAGCGCACCAAACGAGCGACGGGCATCATTGCGGGCTTCTAATTCAACGGTATAGCGGTGGGAATGGGGGTCAGCAACCTGTGTATAGGAGCGGAGAATGGTTTGAAACGGTGCGCTGCCGTCGCTGGGTGTCACGAATCCCGGGAGCCCTTCTTTCAACGATTGAACTTGTTTAGCTGAGACGCTTGTGCGCACGATCAGGGTGTCAGTGCTTGCTATGTCTACGAGTGGATGGCCCGCTGCTATAGTTTGGCCAATTTCCCCGTGAATGGCTGCAACTTCGCCCGCGAACGGCGCGCGCAATACGGTTTTTCCAAGATCCAATTGGGCTATCTTTAACGCCATATTCGCTGCTTTTTTCTGTGCGTTGGCGCTGTCTCTGTCATATTTGGCTCGCTGCAGTTCTTCCTCAGTTGCGGTATCGTTCTTATGCAGTCGGTTCACGCGTTGCCACGTTTGCTCTGCCAGTATTGCACGGCTTTGTGCCGCGTTTAATTCAGCGCGCCGCAGCGTTCGCTGCAGCATATATCGCTCTGGATCTATCTGCAGGAGGGTATCCCCCTGTGCGACGCGTGTTCCGATCTGCACTCGTCGGCTGATTAGGACACCGCTGACTTCGGATGAGAGCGCGCTATGGCGATGGGGATGGAGCGTGCCGTCGAGATTGAGCTGATGCGATATGGATTGCTCTTGCAGTTGAATAATGCCAATGCGCGGTAGCTCGCTTGCTCCTGTGACGGCGGGCAAGAAGAGGGCGAGAAAACAGACTATACGTGCCATGTGTGAAACTCGATAGAAAGCGACAGGGTGTGCAGGAAATGGGGCGTTTGTATCTGCTGATAATAGAACAAAAAGTGGGGAGTGCAAGAATGCGCTCCCCACCGTTCAGGATTAGTGTGATCCGGACTATTTATATCGCTTCATCTGGCCGCTCTGTAGTCGATCCCAATACTCGTTGAGTCGCTCCTTAATTTGTCTGCTTAGGAGGATGCCGCCGATGATATTGGGGAAGGCCATGCTGAGTATCATGAGGTCGGAAAAGTCTATCACGTTCTTGAGTTGAGTCACCGCGCCTACAAAGACGAAAAATACAAACAGAAGGCGGAAGACAATCATAGACCCAGTACCAAACAGGTATTCCCAAGCGCGCTCTCCGTAATATTCCCAAGAAATCATGGTGGAATAGGCAAAGAGACAGATGACGATTGCCAAGACGTATTCGGCTCCTGGTATGACCGAGCCAAAAGCCGTAGCCGTCATTTCAGCACCCTTGCCCTGTAGGGCCGGGTCTTCATATACGCCCGTCAACATGACGACGAGCGCGGTCATCGTGCAAATGACAATGGTGTCGATAAATGGGCCAATCATTGCGACGATCCCTTCGCGCGCTGCCTCTTCAGTTTTGGCTGCAGAGTGGGCTATTGCGGCGGAACCGATACCGGCCTCATTTGAAAAGGCCGCGCGCGTGATCCCCGTTACCATGATGCCAAGCACGCCCCCGTAAACGGCATCGCCGCTAAAGGCCTGACTGATGACCAGGGCAAACATGGCGGGTACCTGTCCAATATTCGACAGGATGATAAATAGGGCACTCACGACGTACAGCAGGCACATAGCGGGCACCAACCGAGAGGTCACACCGGCTATGCGGCGTATACCTCCGATTATGACGATGCCTACCAAGACGGCTAGGATCATACCGATAAGCCAATTGTATTCCTTAAAGAATGGGCTGAGCGTGCCCAATGCCTCTAGTGTCTGATTGGACTGAAACATGTTGCCGCCACCGAGGGATCCTCCGATACACAGCAGCGCAAATAGAATGGCGAGTCCGCGCCCCAGTGATTTAAGCCCCTTCAATTCTAAGCCTTTTTCTATGTAGTACATCGGTCCGCCGGTGACGCGTCCATCGGGGTGGATGTCGCGGTACATAATGGCGAGAGTACAGGATGCGAGCTTAGACGACATACCGAAGATGGCGGTGATAATCATCCAAACCAACGCACCGGGACCGCCCGTGCCAATGGCTACGGCGACGCCGGCAATATTACCCAAGCCTATGGTGGCAGAGAGTGCACTGGTCAACGCCTTAAAGTGGGAGATCTCGCCAGGGTCATCTGGATCGTCGTACAGGCCGCGCACTACGTCGATGGAGTGACCGAAAGCGCGTATGGAGAAGAAGCCGAAAAACAGCGTGTAGTAGATGCCGCCAATAAGCAGTACGCCCACGATAAACGGCACGCCTGTGCCAAAGTCGAAGAGTAGAATGGAAGCTAAGAAACCAACGGTGCCGCCCAGTATGGAGTCGAGTTCAGACAGACGTCCTTGAATCCAACTGTTTTGCTCCGGTTCCTGTGCGAGCGCAGGGAGCGCTGTAATATGGGTTAGGAAGAGAGCCCAGAGGGCAGATGTGATTCGCATATGAGAGCGCATTTATTTTCTCCGTTGCTGTGCGGCCGACTATCTATCCGATTGAGCAAGTAGCGCATTGAACAAGTAGTTCAACGGCCCGTCGGCAAATGATATACAGGCTCACGTGCAGGAGCAAGCCGCTTTTTACAGATCCGAAACCATTTCTACTGTGAACCAGCGCCCCGGCATCGGTACGCCTGGAACCTCTTCATATTGGATGTTGGTCAGGTTGTCGACGCGCAAACGGATCTGACCCTGAAACATGGGTCTGCTGAGCGTTACGCGGGCTACGCCGTATGATTTCTCTGCGTTGAATTGTCGAAAGTCATACGTCCATCGCGCGTACGTGCGGTTGGTAACCCGGTGGGTTAAGAGCAGGCCGATTCGCTGGCGCGGCTGTGTAAAGACATACTTGGATTCGAGTCCTTCCGCTAGATTGCGCGTTTTATCGTTCCAAGCGTAACTGATTGAAGGCGCAAATGCATTCCAACGCCGGTAGGATAGGTTGAGAAGTGCGCCCACGGTGCGTATTCTTCCCAAATTTTGCGCTCGCCACGGAGGCGTTTGCGTCTGTCGGATATAGTCCACGAGGTTGCTCTCGCGGCGCAGGTGGGTCTGGCCCTGTATATGCAGGTGCTTCCAAAGATGCGCTTCGGTGCCGGCTTCGTAGCTCCACGCGCGCTCGGCATTGAGCGACGGATTGCCAACGTTGTTGGGATCTGTGTAGTGAAGTTCCGTAAAAGAGGGAGCGCGAAAAGCGCGTCCGATGCCCAGAAAGATCTGTCCCGTTTTTATTCGGTACGCCATGCGTATAGAGGGCGAAAACTCCGCGTCATAGGTGTTGCTATAGTCGATTCGTGCGCTCGTGCTGAGTACCACTCTGTCGAAGGGGTGAGACGATTCTGCGAACAGGGCGCCCCGTCGCTGGTTGTGTAGTCCCAAATTGTTGCTGTCGATCCGAAGGTAGCTCAATTCGCCTCCCCATAGGATTTGTCCTCCTCTCCAGGGTTGCAGTAGGTGCGTCTCCAAGGTTGCGGTTTCGTTGATATGGCGATTTTCATAGGCGCTCGGGTTGTCTCGCCACAGCACAAAGCGATCTCGGTGTCGGCGGTAGAACAGGCGACTGTTGAGCAGCCGATTGTTGTGAAAACGACGTTGATACTGCGCGCCTCCGATCCATGCTCTGGTCCATTCCTTGGAGGGATAGGGAGCGTAGAAATCTTTCGCACCAAAGGCCTTGTCTTCAAGGCCGCCGCTCAGCTTGAGTTCGCCAGATTTAAGCGGCAGGCGT
>CALDFW010000078.1 GCA_937942165.1 uncultured bacterium
TTCATCGCCTTGGTGTATCAGCGAGGCGCGTTTGGGATAGGGATCGAGCCCCAGATGAGCAAAGTTGGGTATGTCTGAGAGAAAGAAAATATCCGGCACGCGGTAGCCGGCCGCCTTGAGCACTTCCGGAAGGGTTTCCACGGCTGGGTTCATGCTGCGGCCGCGCAGATCAACCGCGTGCGTGGGCGCATACAGCGAAGTGAGGATGGAAATAAGGCCGGGCGAGGTCCATCCCGAGGTATTAAACGCCTCGCGGAAGAACACGCCTTCGCGGGCAAATTCGTCCAGAGCCGGACTCGGGCCGCGCGGATTGCCGTAGTATCCTATGCGATCGGCGCGAAAGGTGTCCACCGTCAGCAGGATAATATTGGGCCGCTGCGTCGCATGTACCGCATCGCCTGCCAGTATACCGAGTGCGACCAGAATCCACATCACATACATCATGCCAACCGGTTCTCCTACCTGCTAGCCTACCGCGAAAAAGTGCAAGAGAGATCGCCCAGTCACAGCGTCTCAAGATTGTCAAACAACTATAAAAACCTTTTGTCGCATTAGGTCAAGCGACGAAAGAGTGACGACGGTATAGACTCTAATACGTTTTGTAGAACGACTTCCAAGAACCTTCTCTCTGCGCTCTCTATAGATGCTATTCGAGATATATTCCCCGAAGGAGAACTTAGAGCTTATTCGAAGGCCCTCCTCGGAGAGACTAGGAATCAGACTGCACTAGTATATGGATTATTTTTTCGATACTATGCTGTCTCTATTTCATGAGACCTTTTCTTAAGCGAGTTAAGAAAAGGGGCACCCCTTCAAGTAGAAATTAGGGCATCAGCACAGTTTTTAAGACAATGCGCCACGTCACTAGTGATCAGCGCATAGAGGAATACAACATCCTTGAGGTTATCGAACCCTAACTAAATAACAGCTTTTCCAGCAGCTACTATTGGATATGTGCTTCGAGCAAAGCACATATCGCCGTTCATAATCACTTTAAGGTCATTTTCAGGACACTTGTCCACGCACCATTGACGTCTCCACTGGCCAAGTGACCCCAACAACGTCCGAGATACATTTTGGTCAGAGCATCATGAGGATTTACGGCCAAGACCTCCGCGAAGTGAGTTTGCGCAAGGTTTAAATCTCCTTCATTCCAGGCAGCCCGACCACTTTGAAAAGGCTCTAAGGCTTTGAGTATCACCTGGCCGTGTTCTGCGTCCTCAGCATCAATGACACGGAAATTGCCATGTAATCCCCGCACCACCAGTGTCACCCGTGGGTGACACCCCTCATCAACTCCACGTTCGCTCCCAGACAGAAGGCCCTCGGCACGGTTCTTGTTGCTCTTTTTGCCCTACCGCAGAAAGGAAACCGACCATGCCCTCCACCGTTCTCAGCGCCGTGCGCGAAAGCAAGGAGCGCAGCGCCTTTGACCTGCCCATCGCGCTGGGCATTCTCATCGCCTCGCAGCAAATACGCACCGCACGCCGCAGCTGCCGAGGGCAAGGGGCTGAAGGTCATTATCGCTGGGGCCGGCGGCGCGGCGCACTTGCCCGGCATGATCGCCGCCAGCTACAATCAATTACTCGATAAGTATTACATATGGAGAACGGCAGCGAGACGAGGACTTTATTCAACGCGACTCATGCGCCCACCGAGTCTACGACGTCGGCCGCGCCCAATAAGTCGTGGGCGCTAGCGCAGCTGTAAATACTCATTCGAGATTCTCGCCCCCTCACCTGTACCTGATGTTGGTCTAAGCCTTCAGTATTCAGCTTTGCGCACGTCGCTATCTCTTGAGAAAAAATGAGCTGCGACGCGTATTCTTTGGTTAAAGACTCAAGACGACTGGCCGTGTTGACGGTATCCCCGATAGCGGTAATAGACTTTGAATCGCCGTATCCCATCTCGCCCAGGATAACTCTTCCCGCATGAAGACCGACGCCTATTTTCAGCTCGTTCTCCAGCTCGTGTTGATACCTTCGATTAAAGTCTTCTAGCCGGACAAACATGAGCCTCGAGGCTTCTAGTGCATCTTTACACGCTTCTTGAATACCCGTTTTCATACCAAAAATTGCCATAATGCCATCGCCAATAAACTTATCCAAGTGTCCGTTGTGCTCTTCAATGGTTTGGCCCATCACTTGAAAATATTGGTTTAGAATAAAGACCAGATCGTACGGCAGTTTTTTTTCTGAGAAACTGGTAAAACCCCTTATATCACTGAACAGAATGACGACTTCTCTCTCTTCGCCATTGGAGATCTTCTCTCGAAAGAAGCCGTCGGCCGGTCGGCCGGAATGAAGCAGAGGATGAACGGAAACGGGGCCTTGCGGAAAGGACTGACAGGCGAGACGCACGTTAGGCGGTGCGCCGATCCTTGCCAGTACGCGCAGCTCTCTATCCGTGGGCGGATTGATATGCTGAAGGCCCGTATCTATGCGCACACGGCAGGTGGAGCACCGACCCTGCCCCCCACAAATATGTGCGTGTGAGATCCGCGACTGAATAGAAGCATCGAGTATACTAGTTCCGGAAAAGACGGTGGTTTCTATTTGTTCGGGAAACGATATCTGAATAGCCTTGTTCTTCTTTTTCCATCTCAAAAATACGTAGCGACCTGTAAAGGATACGACTAATAGCGCTAGAAAAATGCCCAGACTGATGAGAGTATAATAGGATGACAGCGCAAGGATCTCTTCCATGCTCGTGCTGGCAGGTATGCGCTCTTTGAGCACTTGCTCGACGAGACCAGGGTTATTCGCTATTGCTTCCTGGGCCTCAAAATACGCACCCCATATCCCTAAGAGAGCAGTAAGTGGGATCAGCCACGCCAACACCCGTAAGCTATTTTTCCATTTGATAAAGGCCGGCTTTAATCGGAAGTAAAAATAAACGCCCAAGCAGCCGTGCACCCATATCCCGATAAGCATGGCCGATTCTATAATGCCCACATAGGCAGGAAAACCAAAATAGAAGAAGGAATAATCGTCGGTATATCCATTAATTTTTGATACAACCTTCGTGCCGGCGATATGACTGAAGAGCAGAACGGGAATTAGCAGCCCCAGAATAAATTGACACCACTGTGCGGGCGTCATACCGCTCATCGTTCGGCTGATAAAAAACCGCTGCAGCGCGAAAAATAAGTGTAGGAGCAGGGCGATGAGAACGACCCATTCGATCAGAGGCGCTCTCCAGAAACCTAAAAAATAATCTCTAAACGCATTCATGGCCGCGATGCCGAACACACCCAAACTGTGATTAAAAAGGTGTGTGACGGTGTAGAACATCAGCGTCAAACCACTGTACAGGCGTATCTGAAGGGAGATCTGCTGGTATTTGCTCATAAGGTCGTTGGAGGTTCGATACGACGACATAGCAGAGAATAGGACGATACTATTTTCGCAGGCAAGCATAGAGGGCAGAACTGCTGACTCGATCTAACGCCTATGTAATTAGCACATCATCCGTGTTTCTCAAAGGTAACATAGATGGTGTGCCCATTCCATTGTTTTCGGAGAAGACGCCGCCCGGCACAGTTCTTGTTGCTCTTTCCGCACCACTCTACGGAAAAGAGCCGACCATGCCCTCAACCGTTCTCAGCGCCGCTACCCTAGGCATCGACGCCTACCCCGTCCACGTCGAAGTCGACACCGATCGCTCGTTGCCCACCTTCACCGTCGTCGGCCTGCCCGACAGCGCCGTGCGCGAAAGCAAGGAGCGCGTGCTGGCCGCCCTGCGCAACAGCGGCTTTCAGTGGCCGCGCAGGCGCGTTACCGTCAACCTCGCGCCGGCTGACCGACGAAAGGAGGGCAGCGCCTTTGACCTGCCCATCGCGCTGGGTATTCTCATCGCCTCGCAGCAGATACGCCCCGCGCGGCTGTCGGACTTTGCCTTTCTCGGCGAGCTCTCGCTGGACGGCACCATACGCCCCATACACGGTGCGCTGTCCATGGCGCTGGGCCTGCGGCAGCGCGACGTGTATGGACTCGTCGTGCCGGCCGACAACGCGCGCGAGGCCGCTACGGCTGGGCGACCATTGGTATACGGTGCAGGTACGCTGCACGAGGCCGTAGAGATTCTCGAAGGCAGCGCACGCCTGCGTCCCTACGAGTTGGATTTGGAGACGGTCTTTGCCGACCAGACGGCAAGCGATATAGACCTGTCCCAAGTGAAGGGACAGGCTCACGCCAAGCGCGCCCTAGAGATCGCCGCAGCAGGCAACCACAACCTGTCTTTTGTAGGCACGCCGGGATCGGGCAAAACGCTCCTAGCCCGATGCCTGCCCACCATACTGCCCGACTTCACGCTAGACGAAGCGTTAGACACCACCCAGATCCACTCCGTCGCCGGCGTCCTGCCCCCCGGCAAAGCGCTGGTTGCAGCGCGCCCTTTTCGCGCGCCGCATCATACGATCTCATCTGCAGGTTTAATTGGAGGAGGCACCTATCCGCGGCCAGGCGAAGTCTCGCTGGCCCACCACGGCGTGCTATTCTTGGATGAGCTACCCGAGTTTCGCAAAGACGTTATCGAAGCCCTGCGCCAGCCACTGGAAGACCGCAGCGTCACCATTGCCCGCGCGCACCTGAGTCTTTCCTATCCGGCTCGCTTTATGCTCTTGGCCGCCATGAACCCCTGTCCGTGTGGCTACCTGGGCGATGAGCGCGACCGCTGTCACTGCACGGCGGCGCAGATCCGACGCTATCGGACGCGCCTGTCTGGGCCGCTGCTAGATCGCTTTGACCTGCACGTAGAGATGCCTGCGCTCGACTACGCGGACCTTCGTGACGGCGCCCAGGGAGAGTCTTCGGAGCACGTGCGCGAGCGCGTAAACGCAACCCGCCAGTTACAGAGGAAGCGCTTTGCCGAGGAAACGATCTACTGCAACGCCCATATGGGGCCGCGCCACTTAGAGGCGCACTGTCGACTGTGCAGGGAGAGTGAGTCTCTATTGGCGACGGCCGTTGAACGCTTGGGATTTTCGGCGCGCGCCTACGATCGCGTACGCAAGGTCGCGCGCACCATCGCCGACGTAGAGCAGACCGCAGACATCGCCCCACAGCACCTGGCCGAAGCCATTCAGTATCGGAGCATGGACCGCACCAGCGCGCGCTCATAAACGCACTCGCTGCCCAAGCGCTTCCTTCACGCACTGATAACGCACTTCAGGAACACAACCATTTAGTGATATCCTTCTCAGGCACCCTACATCCAGCGGCGAATCCACGCCCCCTGCGACGCAATCTTCTCCCCGTCGTCGCCCGGACCAAATTCTTCTAACGACAGGCAGCCGCCGTAGCCAATGCTCTTTAAGTCGCCCACAATCTGCGCCAGGTCAGCCACGCCCTCGCGCACGTCGCTAAACTGCCACTTCCACTGGGTGCGCCCCGTCTTTTCGTCGGTGCCATCCTCGACGGGTATGCCGTTGCCAATGTGACAGTGCGCCAAATAGGGACCGAGTATCTCCATGCCCATACGCGAATCTTCTAAGCCAACGCGCAGCATATTGGGCACGTCGTAAATGGCGCCGATATGCTGCGGGTCCAAATCGCGCAGCAGCTCTAGCGTGCGCGAAGAGCTTACGGCGACGGTGCCGACGTGAATTTCGTAGAGCACCTTAACGCCGTACTCGCGCGCTACTTCGACCAGGTCGGCAAAGCCGCTGCGCGCGGCTAAAAACTGCGGCATGTAGGCCTGTGTGCGATCGTGGCGCGGCGCCCCGATGCGCACCATCGGCGGGCTGTTCGGGTCGATCGCCACGGCGCCGGCAAAGATCTTGCGAATCGTTTCGTCCTGTCCGATCTGAAAATTGGGGGCCAGTGCGGCGACCCGAACGCCGCTGCGCTGAGCGGCCGCGCGGATGGCCGGCGCCTTGTCGGCGATATTATCAGGGCTGACATCGGACAGGTGACGACCCCAGAATGCCGGCTCGGCGTTTTCGTCTTCGGGATTGTAACGGCAGCGTAGCTCGACGGCGTCATAGTCGGCAGCGGCCAGCCTCTCAAAGGTTTCGTCTAGCGTCCAGCGCGGTAGCATCACAGAGGTGCAGCACAGTTCCATAAAGGACTCCTTTGTTTTTATACGTTCCCAAGTAAATCCGACTCGGCGTTCCGATCAAATCGCGTATGCACACCGCGCTTGACAGGGCTACAGGCACAGAGCAGACTTAGCGCCATTGGACGATCGTCCCTTTTTACAGAGGAGTCTATCTCATGACGTTTGATTCGCGCGTGCCGGCCTATGAAGCCGTTGGTGAAGTCACCGTTGAAAAAAAACAAGAGGGTAAACCGCACGCCGGCAAAGTGCTCGCCGCCGTCCAAGCGCACGCAGACGATATACCCTTTTTCTGCGCCGGCCTAGTCGCCAAGCTTATCGACGAAGGCTATACGGCTTATCTGATCCAAACGACCAACGACGAGAAGTGCGGTCCCACGCCCAGCATCGGCGACACCATTCGTCGAAACGAAGAAGAGATCGACGTGCTGGCCAAGGAGCTCGGCTTTAAGCAGGTCATCCACCTGAGCTATCGAAATCACTTTCTCGACGAGGCCTCGCCCATTGAACTACGCGCGCGCCTCGTCTACCTGATTCGCGCCCTAAAGATCGACACTATAACCACCTTTAGCCCGTGGGGCCACTGGGAGGAAAACCCGGACCACTACATAACGGGCCAAGCCGTCGAAGCCGCTCGTTGGATGGCCGGCATGAGTAAGGATTATCCGGAACACATGGCCTGCGGCCTGCAGCCGCACGGAGTCAAGGACCTCTACTATTGGACCATGCGGCCAGGGCAGCCCTACAACACCGCCGTTGATATCGAACCCTATCTAGAAGAAAAGATCGCCTCGATGAGTGCCAATAAGTCCCAGGGACCGGCCGGTTCGCACGGACGTCGACTCAGAGAGCGACTGGCCAGAGAAGGCAAGCGACTACCCGAACTGGGCGAGGACGACGAGACGGCGGATCGCCAGTATATCCGCCTCTTCGGATTGGCCGAATACGAACAACTCGGCGCCCCCTACAATCTGCAATACGCCGAATACTTCTACTACATGCCACCGGGAGGCACTTTCACCGGTTCGATGAGCCGCGCCGATATCGACGCCTACGTAGCGCAGCACGCTGTTGACCTTTAGTACGCCGCCCGGCGCGGTGCACCCCGCGCTGGGGGGTCGCCGCGCGAACCTTTCTCTCTCCACCCCGTTCAGTGTGCACATTCTGCCGACTGCCCAACGGTCACGCCCCCTCATTCATCGTACAACAAAAAGCACAATAGATTCTCCCTCATATACTTAGGCCAATTGTTTAAAAAGTACAGCAAGTTGGCATCTCACTTGCTTAAGCCACGGTGGGAACGAAATCGCTCGCCTCCCCCCAGGCGATTTCGACGCGCCTCAAGCCGGGAATCAATCCACTTACCGGGCGCACGGGCTGAAGACTTTATATGGCAAGGAGACGATGTGAATGGAGGCCATACAGTTAGAGATTGGATTAGAACTCGTACCATTTGTTAAAACAGAGGACGTAAAAGAAGAAAACCTTATAAGCAGCATACGCCAAATGCGACGCGATATGGAACGGGCGGATCACTACCTGATCCCTCCTATACGCATCTGCGATAACACGAGCCTCCCGCCGCGCGGCTACCGCATATTCATTTACGAGCGCGCCGTGGCCGGAGGAGAGCTAGGCTACGCGCACGGCGTAGCGGAACTCTCATCGCACCTAGAGGACAACATTCGTCAGTATGCGATAGGCGTAAACTAAAGCACGCACAGACAGAGGAACCGCGCGGACAGTGCTCGGTTCCTCTGTCTTTTCAACCCCCCTCGGCAAACACCTCCCCCACGGTCCACGCCGCCAAACAGCGCTACTCCAATCTGCCGCCAGCGGATTTACAGCAGCAGATGAATTTGCTTAATTTTCCGACCGGCTACAGGAATACGAGCAAACAGGAGACAGAGCGTGAAACTGACAGACGAGCAAAAAGAAGAATTTCGCACGCAGGGCTTTCTCATTGCACGCGGAGCACTCACCGACGCAGACTTACAGCCCATTATCGACGAGTTATCAACTTGGATTGATGCACGTGCCCGAGATCTTCACGCCGAAGGCAAGATAGAAGACCTGCACGAGCACGAACCCTTTACCAAGCGCTATGGCCTGCTCTTTGGCCAGTGCAATGAAGTGGGCAGTGGCCTCGATATCATGCACTACCGCGGCCGTGCGATGTTCGAATTTCTGCACAACGAAAATCTGCTCGAACTTCTCGAGTCGTTGCTGGGTCCCGAACTGACGTGCAACCCCATTCAGCATCTGCGCGCCAAACCACCGCTGAGCCAAGAGGGCAACGCAGGGCCCTCTTTCCACAACGCACCCTGGCATCAAGATGCCGGCGTCATGATGGAAGAAGCAGAAGGATCGGACGTCGTTACCTGTTGGCTGCCCGTTGGGCGCGCCACGCAGGAAATGGGCTGTATGGAAGTGATACCCGGACTGGTGGAGACGGGGTATTTACGCCATTTGCGCGAAGGGGGCACGACCATTGATCCGGAATTGATCCCCAGCGTGGAACCCGTGGTAGCCGAATGCGAGAAAGGTGATCTCGTACTGATGAGTCGCTTCACCCCACATCGATCGACGCCCAACTACTCGGATGAATGTCGCTGGTCGCTGGACCTGCGCTACCAGCCAACAGGTCAACACACGGGACGCACCGGTCATCCCGACTTTGTCGTCCGCTCACAGTCAAACCCCGCCAGCGAGATGCGCGACTATGACGAGTGGTGCCGTCTCTGGGTTGATGCATTTAACAACCCCAAAGGGCACGTTGGACACCGGTCACAGTGAGCGCTGTGGGGCATCTATAGAGACCCGAGGCGCGTGAAACCATCTTGGTGCGCGGGCGCATTCTCAACAGAAACAGCACAAGACACAAGGCGACTCGTCGCCTCCGTAATAGGTGTTTGCACGGACCCGAACCCCCCGTATCTTTAGGCACGAGGTGACCAGGCAGAACCTATATGAATAGAATACTCATTGTCGAAGACGAGGCCATCGTTAGCCTTGATATCCAAAACAGGCTACAACGCTTGGGATACGAGGTTGTTGGCGTCACCGATACGGGCTTGGAGGCACTCGAATTAGCACGAGACGAGCAGCCGGACATCGTGCTAATGGATATCCATATCTACGGGGATATCGACGGCATTGAAACGTCTCGTCTCATCCGCAAAGAGATAGATGTGCCCGTTGTCTTTCTCACTGCAAATTCCGATAAAAACACCATACAACGCGCGCAAGAAACTGGGCCGTTTGCCTACGTCATAAAGCCGTTTAAAGACACCGAGCTCAACAGCACCATCGAAATAGCACTCCACCGCCACAAGCTAGAGAAAGAGCTAGAGACGCGCGTGCAGGAGCGCACAGCAGAGCTGGCCAGAGTTAACGATCAGCTGCGCCGAGAAGTTGCCGAAAGTCAGCGCATTGCTAAGGTCAATACAGAGCTGGAAAAACAGCTGCGCCAGTCGCAAAGGATGGAAAGTCTCGGTCAGTTGGCTGGCGGTATCGCACACGATTTCAACAATATGCTGACGATCATTAAGGGCTATAGCGAGCTGGTCTTGGGCAGCATCGATCAATCGGGCCCCCTGTACGATGACGTCAACATGGTGCGAGAAGCGGCCGAACGGGCGACCGCTCTAACCAGCAAGCTGCTGACTTTTGGCCGCCGCCAGCCGTTGGATATAACCACCTTTGAAATCAATACAACCATTCGTTCCGCGCTCGATATGCTCCGTCCCCTGCTGGGCGAAACGGTCCGCGTTGAAACCGAACTGCACCCCGATTCTCTCTTTATACACACTGACGCTAGTCTATTTGACCAAGTTATCATCAACTTATCAGTTAACGCACGCGATGCCATGCCCGCAGGCGGACAGATTAACATTTCGACCGCGATCCGCTCAGTACAGACCGAGCAGATCAACCGCTTTATCAACCTATCTCCGGGCGCGTACGCTCTGATAAGCATACGCGACACAGGCATGGGTATGAGCGAAGAGATACTAAACCGCATATTCGAACCTTTCTATACGACGAAGAATACGGGTAAGGGCACCGGACTGGGACTGGCCATGGTTTATAGCATCATCCAACAGAGCGGTGGCCAAATTGACGTGCACAGCGCACCCGATAAAGGCACGAACTTTGACGTATACTTGCCCCTAGTAGACGATCAAGAGGCAACCGTCGCGCAAGAGGAACCGGTTCCACCTACGGCGCAAGCGGTCTCACAGGGGACTGTTTTATTAGCCGAAGACGAACAGGTCGTGCGCGACCTAACAGCGAGAATACTAACCGAAGTCGGCTTTGACGTGCTGTCAGCCGACGGAGGCCACCAAGCAATGGCGCTAGCGCAACAGAACGACGGCCCTATTGACCTGCTTTTAACCGACGTGGTCATGGCCGACATAAACGGCTGCGAATTGGCCCGGCAGATATCGCAACGCATACCCTCTATACCCGTCGTCTTTATGTCGGGACACAGCCGTGCATCGCTAGCGCAGTATGGCGTACAGCAGGAAGAGTTCGCATTCCTACAGAAGCCTTTCAGTCCCCAGACCCTAATCGATACAGTGAATGAGGCGCTGAGCAAACGCCTGTGAGGTAATGACGCAAATATGGACCATACGCTAAAAGACACAGATCGCGCAGCGCTGATAGAACAGTATGACGAGACCGCCGAACAGCTGTTACAGGTAGCGCTCAGCGACGGTCACTTCTCCGGCAGGGACGGCGTCGGATGGCCCGGTGGCAGCGAACCGACCTTAGAAGCGCTAGGGCAACGCGCTCAGCTTATCGCCACCATCCACGAGGGCATTCCAACGCGCAGGGAACAGCGCCTAGCCGATGCCCACGCCCGCTATGAGCAGGCACGCCCGGCCTATCATCAGGCAAACCGCTTGTATCTAAGACTACAGGCGGATTTTTGCCAGCAGGGCGAGGGAGACGAGCGCGACTTTCTCCAGCTCTACCAAGAGGTGTACCTGCAGGCGCTTGGACGCGACGATCCCATTGAACTAGACGAGGGAGAGAAGGCACTCGTCCAATTGCGCGTCGCGCGCGTGCCGCTGTCTCACGCCCATGCCGTGGCCGAAAAGATCGGCGCCTCTGAGGGCGAAGACGCGCGCTGGCAGCACCCGTATACCGTCGAGTGGGACGACGTTCAACGCGCTGGATCGCTGCGCCAGTTACTAACCTCCATCGCAGAATCCGTGGTCGACTTTCTAGCAGCAGGAGAACTGCTAGCCATACGCTACAACACGTTTAGCAACTTTATCTGGTTGGGTATATCTTGCTGGAAAGCCATCACCGACGTCGAACTTGCCCTGGCGCAAAGCGGCGCGGATCCGAACGACGAGTTAGATAAATCCGTCCTGCTCGGCAAGTCCATGCTGCTCCAGTTCATGCAGGCCCACTTGGAAGATCCCGCGCAAATCAAGCCGCGAGAGTACTGGTATGGCCAAGAGTACAGCTATCTAACGCGCGATCTGATTGACCTATCGCGCTCGATCGTCAAAGAAGCCAATGACCTGCGCTTGGGACCCGTCGATCTTCCACCGCTCTTGGGCGGCGATATAAAGGGACGCTTTCTCGAGTACGGAAACGTCGGCAAAACTCAGGAACTGTCTACGTGGGGCCGCCGCAAGCGACTGCTGCGCTGGGCTATGCTCTTTCGGCGTACAGGTAAACGCAAAATGCATCTCTTGCAGTCGAACGTAGAAGAGAAAGAGCGCCTGCGCCGCGCTTGGGAGCAGAACCGCGAGTGGGCGCACGAATCGTTGGACATTTTTGGTATCGAGGTCGATATACGCATCGATCCCCTCTTTGCGCCCATCGCAGAAGACCTGGCGCTAGGGTCCGGCAAACACAAAATACTCTTCCTGCCCACGCACCAGAGCGTGTTTGACCATCCGGTGATGAACTACGTGCTCAATGACGAGAATTTTATGCGCGCACTCGGATGGGGAGAGCCCACCCCTTGCACGATCTTGGCGCGCTCTCAGCTAACGGCTATGGGCAGTCTTACGGTTTTTGGTCGCACCTTTACTCCCATAGGATTTACGCCCGAAGAGGTCGATCGCATGATGGAAGAGGCCGACGGCCACGTCGTTATGTCGCGCTCCGCCGATACGGGTAGCCCGACGCGGCGCTTTGCCAAATTGCTCGACGAGCGCCCCGGCGTAGTCTATCCCGCTGGCACAACGTCATCTTATGCTCTGCAGTGCCTGCCCATGCAGCACGGACTCTTCGCGCACCTGCCGCCGGACCTCGTCCTAATCCCGCTGGCCTTTCGCGGTATCCACTCTCTCTGGCCCAAATGTCCCAAGGGGAACCTGCACATTCGTCCCGGACGCGTCGAAGTCGTCGTTGGCCCACCCATACTAGGACAAACTACCCTACTTCCACGCAAGCGCGCACTGCGCACCCAGCTAGAGCCGGCAACCCTCTTTCAGGCCGTGCACATAGCCGACTTGTATAACCCAGCACCGTCCACCTAGGTCGTATAGCTCCACGGTCCGGGTCGGTGCCGCGCACTCATATCGCAGGCTATAAGCCCGATCACATGCGCGTGATCGACCTGCACTTTGGAGGCAGTTCATGTTAAACGTCGCCATCTGCGGCCTGCGCCGCGGAGCGAGTTTCGCCCGCATCTTCCCCCTTTTTGACGAATGTCGCCTCAGCGCGGTATGCGACACAGATGAAACGCTCCTAGCTCGCTTTGCCGTCGACCTCCCCGACGTACAGCGCTTTACGTGCTTTGACGACTTAATCGATACGCGGCCCGACATATGCGTCATCGCCTCACCGGTGGCGCTGCACGCAGAGCAGAGCATTGCGGCGCTGCAGGCCGGCTGTCACGTTTTACAGGAAGTCTTTCTAGCCGAAACGCTCGAACAGTGTCGCCAGCTTTACGAGGCCGTTAAGGCCCATCCCGAACAGACATTTATGCTCGCCGAAAACTGCTGCTACTGGCACTTTATACTGGAGTGGAAAAAAATGTGGCAGACAGGTCAACTAGGTGATCTGATACACGGCGAAGCCGAGTATGTGCACGACGTCCGCTCACTGATGAGCGACGAACAGGGCCGACCGACTTGGCGGACCGCGCTACCACCGATCCACTACCTAACCCATAGCTTGGGCCCCTTACTGTGGATTAGCGGGGCGCGCGTCAACCGTGCCATCGCCCTGGCCACCCCGTCTCGCCTGCAGCCCGGACGCCATCACTACGACAGCGAGGTGGCCCTCTTTCAGACCGAAGAAGGCGCCACGCTCAAGGTGCTCACCGCATTCCGCATTGCCCGCCAACCCTCTTTTCACTACTACTCACTCTACGGCACGCACGGCTGCCTCGAAAGTCAGCGCCCTCCCGATGCGCTACGCACCAATGCTTTTTTGAGCGCGCAAAACGGCGCCGAGATGGTGCAGTGGCCTCTCGGCCGCAACGATCCTCAGGCACCCGACGGCGCCGATTCCGGCGGGCACGGTACGGCTGAGTTCTACATGGTGCGCGATTTCTTAGACAGTATTTGCTGCGGCCGCCCTTCGCCCATCGGCATCGATGCAGCGCTAGAAATGTCGGTGCCCGGCCTGTGCGCGCATAAGAGCGCTTTGGACGGCGGGAACCCCGTGGACATACCCACCTATTGGCGCACATAAAAAAACCCGGGGCGTAGGAGGTTCGCCCCGGGGTATCATATGGAGTAGGTACCGTTTCCTTGGGTGTAGCGTTTGGACAGCGGCCGGTTTCTAGGTGCTCGCTTTAGGCCGCCACCCCGCTAAGTAGAGCACTCGTGCTTCCTCCAAACCGAGTGCCAGTGCGAGCGGCAAGTATAATGAGTCAGTGTGGCAACATCGCCTTCGTCCTGCGCCGTTTTTGCCAATGCAGCATATCAGAGCCTATGCTCTTTTAGTATTACTTAATACTAAGTATCGGCCGGTATACGACCGCCTTGAGTATTTTTTCTTCGTCAGCCTTTTTACCCAACTCTGTTAACTGCACGCTGACATGACTCGCATACGGCATGTGACCGCCCAGCTTCTCGGTCACATGTTGGTAATCCAACGTCCTTTTTCAGCCGTTATCACGTAAATGATGCCCCACACACCAGAAACGGCCACCTCTCCCAGGATGAGCCCGAGAAAAAATGGCTTTAAGCGCTGAAAAAGGTTCACGCCACCAAAGCGCACAATCGAGCCTTTGAGTATCCAACAGATCAACGCCGAGAACCAGATCTGACTGGTCAGCCAGCCCACGGCGACGGCAAAGCCAATGGGATGGAAGGGCCACCAGTGCCAGCGATGCTGTGCCCACATGAGAAACCCCTCCGTTACGGCTCCGACGCCCTTAAAGAACCAGCCGCGCATATTTGCATCGGGCATATCCGTCATCGTGGGGCCGATATACGGCCACCCGTGTGCTCCAGCCCAGTCTAGTAGCGAAAGATTGATCGCTCCATACGTATAGGCCAGCTTGAGCGTCATATAGGCCGCGCCCAACAGCGAGCATACCAGAGCCAATACCAAACCCCAAAACAGCCGCGTCTTAGATCCCGGTATCATCTCGGCCAGTTTAAGGCCGTTGGCCGCTGCCACCATGGGAGAAGTTCGCGATTCTCCCTGCCATATAAAAGTGAAGTTCAGCGCGACCAGCCCCTTGGCTCCGAGAATGGAAGTGCCCAAGCCCGAAATAACAAAATAGGCCGGAACAATTGGGCTGCGCGCCGTTGCGACCCCACTGGCGGCCACCACGCGCGCAACGAGAATAAAGAAGATCAAGCTGACGACCAGCAGGACCGGTAACACGACGATCGGCACGCCCGAACGCCACAGCCAGACGGCAACAAAAAGCAGGCTGCCACAAAATAGCCACAGGGCCGTTCGGTAGCGGAGCAGTTCCTCGCTGTCGTCAACGCCCCCGTCCGGATCCCACAGCTTTTGCACCACCTCTTTGAGGTGCGTGCGCGCACCCCACAATCCATACAGCACCAGCACGATCACCGCGCCGCTAGCCTGGTGCGTCAAATCAGCCGGCTGCGAGTACTCATAGGCGCTCAGCCGCTCCGTGCTGGCGATTCCCAGCGTGCTAAACACGCCTTCCTGGACCTTTGAGAGCACGTAAAAAAACCAGATGCTAAAAGTGATTTCTAAATTCACTAGATAGAAGAATCCAACCCAGGCCAAGTTGAGTGCGATGGGCAGGTGCAGCGTCTGGTTAAACAGCGAAAAGCGACCGCTCGGATTATACTGTGGTACGATGGGCCAGTAGTGGTTGAGTGCGTTTAGACTGAGCAGCGTAAACGGCACAAAAAAGCCCAACCACATGACGCCGTCTTTGAAAAAGGGTGCGATAGACGCGCCCTCTTCCTTCTCTATCATATTCTGCGGCAGTTGCACCATCGGATAGGTCAGGCGTTCGTGCACGGACCACTGGCGATGGAGGATTGCGCTCATACAGATCAACATGAGACTCATGGCCACGATAAGCGCTAGCCACCAGCCCATGGGCTCGACCCAAACGCCCCACGGAATAGCCGCCCCCTGCGGCAGGCCCTCGTAGTAGTCCTTAATGGCTTGGAAGTCCTGCGGCACCATCCAGGAGGGGATGAAATCGTGAAAGAGTTCTACGTAGTTGTTCTCTGGCGTCGCGTAGTAAAACGGGTACACCAGCGTGCCTATGAGAAAAAACATCAATCCCCACGTCGGCACGGTAACGGCCATTAGCAACATGCAGTAGATCATCACCAGATCGGCCTTGCTCAGCTGAACGTTGCGGCCGAGCACGGCGACGATCGCATTGACTACAAAGGTCAGGACAAAAAAGAAGAAGAGCGCACCGGGCGATGAGGGATTAAAACCAATCCAATAGTAGTTAAATACGATCCCGTAGGGAGCGATTACGCCAATCGCTATGGACAGGATAACGCCCGTGAGCAGGCCCCTCATACTGAAAGGCGAGGTCTGGCCCGTCGGATGGTTTGTCGATGCTGTCATAGAAAAGCTCTATACGCTCGATTTAGCTGCGAGTAATAAATAGGGAAAATGCTTAACGCAGCGTGAGTAGGCCATATAAACCTGCTATCCCCAGGAGAGTTCAGCAGGCCTTCGCCCACATAGTGACGACTTGAGAGGTATCCGTCAAGCTTTCAAGGCACCTTGTTGACAGCACGCTAACAGAGAGCGCATACTCTGGGCTACAAAAAGGTCACTAGGGCTAGCAACGGTCTTAGCGACCCCATTAGCCTATACCCCGTCAGTCTCTCTGTGGACGACAAACGCACCATAGGCTGATATCGGTACGCAAAATGGGAGCGCAGATATGGAACACTATGAGATGACGTCCAATCCATTCAGCCTGCATGGACAAGTCGCCTTGATAACGGGAGGCGGCACGGGCATTGGGCTTGCGATCGCCCAGGCCTTTATAGCCCAGGGCGCACTCGTCTTGATCAGCGGTCGCCGGGAAGACGTGCTGCAGCGCGCGGTCGAAGAGCTGGGAGAACGCGCTGTTTATCGCGTGCACGACGTTACCCAGACCGAACGAGCCGAGGAATTAATCGATGGCGTGGAGCAGCAGCTAGGCCCTATCACCGCACTGGTTAACAACGCGGGTAACCAAGTGCGCGGCCCTGCCGAAGAGCTGGACAACGACGGTCTCCAGCAGGTAATGGACGTGCACGTCAACGGAGCCTTTGCGCTCAGTCGCGCAGCGGCACAGCGCATGCTGGACAAACGCGAGGGGTCTATTCTCTTTATTGCCTCAATGGCCTCGCTCATGGGGATACCGTACGTGCTGCCCTACGCAGCCGCCAAATCGGCCCACTTGGGGCTCATCCGATCGCTGACGGCCGAGTGGGCCGGACGCGGCGTGCGCGTCAACGGCATCGCACCGGGTTGGATTGAGACAGAGATGAGCCGCGAAGCCTTCGCCAAAGTGCCCGACCGCAAGGTCAAGGTGCTGGGGCGCACGCCCATGGACTGCCTCGGCCAACCGCAGGACATTGGCTGGGCGGCGGCCTACCTCGCCTCGCCGGCGGCCAAATTTATAACCGGCGTCTGCCTGCCGGTCGACGGAGGCGCATCCATCGGCTTCTAACAATCGGGGCGCGTCTATACATAGGAGCGCGGGTAGTCTCGCCTACTGCACTATCGGCAGACGCTTAGTATAGACGGTCTAGAACAGCTACAACCCATCGGACAAGCAAACCGGTATGATCGTAGAAATTTGGCATGGACCACGCCAACGCATAGGCCATTTGGGCAACGCTCAAGGCCATTTTAACGTGCTTGGACAAGTAGACGACTACTCCGCCGTCAGCGAACTGTACTACCGCCTTAACGGCGGGGAAAAAACGGCGCTAGCTATCGGCCGTGCGCCCAACGGCTTTGGCGATGGCCGACGCTTGGCGCGCAGTGGACACTTTAACGCCGACATTCCCACGAGTCTCCTGCACGACGGAGACAACCATATCGACATCGTCGCCATTGATAACGACGGCAACGAATGCGCGTCGAGTACGGTAGTTGAAAAGTGCGCCGGCAGCGCCCCGCTGCCCTACCACATTGAGTGGGATGCGATACACACCCCGCAGAACGTCGGTCAGTTTGTAGACGGCTGCTGGTCGGTCGGGCCGGCGGGCCTGCGCACGCAGCACACCGGCTACGAACGCCTGTTTCTCATTGGTAACGATGCCTGGACGGACTATCAGATCACCGTGCCGATCACCATCCACGCGGTCGATCCCCTGCTCGGTCCCTACAGCGGCGACAACGGGCTAGGCATCATAATGCGTTTTGCCGGCCATGCAGAAAACGGCACCCCCGAGCAACCCTCATGGGCCTACCAACCCTTTGGCGCCGTGGCCTGGCTTCGCTGGAAAGACGGACCCGATATGCCCCCCCAAAAGCAGTTTTATCGCGCCGACGGTGACGAGCGTAGAAACTTTGGTGAGTTTCCGATAATCGAGGGAAAAACGTACGCGCTTAGAGCTGCTTGCGTAGATGCGGGCAATGGACTGAGCACCTATGGATGCGCGATGTGGGAGGCGGGTGAAGACGCGCCCACGGAGTGGGACTGGCAGGTACAGCTAGCGGACGGACGAGCCCCTTCGCGCGGTGGCATTGCGCTGGTTGCTCACCACGTCAACGCCTCATTCGGCGACGCGGAGATCCGCCCGCTCTAGCGCTTACCGACGCCGTGTGCGACAAAGCCCATGGCGCGAAGCTTGTGCAAATCCAAAATATTGCGACCGTCAAAAATAAAGGCCGGCTTGAGCATCTCTTCGTATATCGATGCGAAATCTAGGTCGGCAAACTCATTCCATTCGGTCAAGACAGCCGTTGCATGAGCACCTCGCACCGCGTCATACGGATCGGTGCACACCTCAATCTCCCCATCTCCGTCCAGCGAAGCAGACAGCTCTGCGCGAATCTCTTCTTCTGAAACCTGCGGATCGTAGATGGCCAAATGCGCCTGCTCTTGCAACAGGTGGCGGCATACGTAAATGGCAGCCGACTCGCGCGTGTCGTTGGTATCCTTCTTAAAGGAAAACCCCAAAATGGCAATGCGCTTACCTGAAACCGTATTGAACAACGCGTTTATAATGCGCTTTGAAAAGCGCCCTTTCTGATAGTCGTTCATGTGCACTACCTGTTCCCAATAGGAGGCTACTTCTGGTAAATCAAAGTGCTCACACAGGTAGACCAGATTAAAAATATCTTTTTGGAAACAAGAGCCGCCAAAGCCAACCGAACTCCTGAGAAACTTTGGACCAATACGGCTGTCCAAGCCGATCGCCAACGCTATTTCATCCACATCGGCTCCCGTCTCTTCGCAGAGCGCCGAGATGGCGTTTATGGAGGAAATTCGCTGCGCTAGGAAAGCGTTGGCCGTCAGCTTAGACAGTTCCGAAGACCAGAGATTGGTAGTAATAATTCGCTCACGCGGGACCCACTGTGCATACACGCTGGTCAGCGTTTCTACTGCAGCATCTCCTTCCGGCGTGCGCTCACCGCCAATAAGCACGCGATCGGGTTCCTCTAAATCGCGCACCGCCGTGCCCTCCGCTAGAAATTCGGGATTGGAGAGGACCTGCACGTTACCCCCTCCAGAACGCGCTTCCATAACCGTCTTCACGAGTTCAGAAGTGTGCACGGGCACGGTCGACTTCTCTACGATGATGGTATCGCCTTTCAGTGAATGGGCTATACGGCGAGCACAGCGCTCGATATACTTCAAATCGGCCGCGCGACCGGCACCTACACCATAGGTCTTTGTGGGTGTATTGACCGCAATAAATATTATATCAGCCGCGCGTATGGCCGCATCCACATCGGTTGAAAACGACAGGTTGCGGCCGCGCGCTGAGCGCACAATATCATCTAACCCAGGTTCAAATATGGGCAAGCGATCCGACTGCCAGGCCGCGATACGCTCGGCATTGACATCTACAACTTCTACCACTACGTCTCTGCATTTGTGAGCGATCATTGCCATAGTAGGCCCACCTACATAGCCAGCACCGATGCAGCAGATTCTCAGCAGGTTATTTTTCAAGGCACACGCTCCGTTCCTCGCGAGCCTGCTCGACTCGATTAGCAATGATAATACCGAGTGCGACGAGCGCTACGCTCATCCACAGCACGGGCGATATCTCCTCTCCCAAAAGCCAAGCGCTCAGCAATACGCCGACAATCGGCGTGGCAAAGCTAAAGACGCCAAGCCGGCTGGCGCTGTGATGGCGAATGAGAAAGACCAGCAGTACAAAGCACAGTCCGGCCACGACGAGCCCTTGATACAGTACGCCTCCCACTACCGCAGCGCTCATCTCGTAGTGGGCATCGCGCTCGAACAAGAGGCTCCACACAGCAAATATCGGCAGGCTGAGCACGGCCTGCCAAAACAGCACCTGAAATGGGTGCAGTCCCTGCACTAGGCGTTTGATAACGACCTGACGTAGGCCCAGCAGCATACCACTAGTAGCCACCATGAGGTCGCCGAGCACGTAGTCAGTATCCGCGAGCGAAACGGATTCGGCAAAGAGCAGAAAAACGCCGGAAAACGAAAAAACGAGGCCGATGGACTTGGCCACTGTGAGCCGATCGCCCGGGATGAAGAAATGCGAGAACAGCGTCAGAAAAAAGGGGTAGACATTTATAAGTACGCCCGAGCGTCCCGCCGTCGTATACTGCGTGCCGGCGTTGAGCAGCCAAATCTGTACGGTAAAGAGGACACCTAAGCCCGCCAAGCCCTTCCACACCGCGCGCGGCACGCGCACGGGTATGCCAACAAAAAGCGCTCCGACCCAAACGGTCAGAGCGCCTATGATAAATCGCAGCGCAGCCATCGCAGCCGGTGGCAAACCGACCAAGCCGGCCTTTATTGCCACCGTGTTCCCACCCCAAAGCACGGCCATCAGCAGCGCCAGCGCGCCTGCGCGCACGCCGATGGAATCGTTGCGAATAGCGGATTCACTCATATCCGCATCCGCTCATATTCAGTCGACGCGCACCGATTTGATGTAGTCCATGTTGGGAAACGCTTCCTGCAAATAGGCGTTACCCTGCTCGGCGATATACCCTTGAGAGGCCTGCTGACCGTACTCGGCGTTGATTTTGTCTACTACGTCCATGCCCTCTGTCACCTCGCCAAACGGGGCAAAGCGCATACCGTCTAAGTTCGTGTTGTCACCCAGGTTGATAAAGACCTGCGTCGTTCGGCTGTTGGGCCGATTTGTAGCAGCAAAGGAGATGCGACCCCGCGTGTTGCTCTCTTTGACGGGGTCGTCGAGAAACTGTGCGTTGGCCCACTCCTTGGTGATTTCCGGGTCGCCGCTCATACCCCACTGCACGACAAAGCCCGGCACGACGCGAAAAAAGCGCTGCTCGTTGTAAAAGCCATTCGTCACTAGGTTGTAAAATCGATCGGCTCCGCGCGGTGCCCAATCTCGGTAGACGGTGAGCACAAAGTTGCCCGCTGTCGTCTCGAAGGTCACCGCATATTGTTCCGGAGCCTCCGTTTTCATTTCGTCACTGGTCGGTTCCATTAACGCCTCCTCATTGAGTTCCACGCCGCCGTCAGAACCGCATCCTAGCGCCGCTAGAAGCGCGCAGGACAGCACTACCAAACGCAGCATACGTACCTCCTATCTATCAGTCTTTGAAAAATTACTCTCACACGCTTTTAACCGCTTGAATAAGAGCGGCGCGCGTCATGCCAAAGTGCGCCCAAGTCTCCATGTGGCCTTCCGATGGCGCCGTGCGCGGATCGGTTACGCCCAGATGCGCCGCGCTGACGTTAAGCTGAGATGCCACGCCCGCGACGAGGCCAGCAAAACCGCGCACGCCCGTTTCAGCCGTGCCGATAAAGCCGTCTTCGATGGTTACCACACCGCCCGGATAGCGACGCACCAACCCTTCTAACGCGCCCTTTTCCAGGGGCAAGCCATTGATGATGTGCACGTCGACATCGCCCAGTTTTTCTGCGGCCTCACCGGCCAGGAAAGCCGGAGCCCCCAAGGCTAGAATGGCTTTTTTAGCGCCCTTATACTGCCGATACGCCGTCACGGCTTCCCACGTATCGCTGGTTTCCCACAGCGGGCCCGATCCATCCTGTCTGGCGAGAATGGGCAGGTTGTCACGCGGTATGCCAATAATGTGCGCGCCGTAGTGGGCCGACAGGTCACAGGTCGCTATAAAAGCAGCGCGCGCATCGGCCGGAGCGTAAAAGCGATGCACGTACGGCAGGTAGGTCAAACCGACGTTAATCCAATCTAAGCCCCATCCCGAAAAGTGATCACGGCCCGTGCAGGCCCCTACGTGTGAAATGTGAAACGCTACGTTAAGCCCTTCGTTGACCCCATTGAGGTTGCGCTGGTAGCGCCAAAGATCGAAGCCCTCGCGCGCGATACCCTCGAAAAAGGCGGCAAACGTCGAAACCACGTTGAGCTGCGGTTCAGAACCGCTCATGGCCAATCCGTTTGTGACGAGCGTAGCGGCCTGCTCTTCAATGCTCATTTCAAACTGATGGTCAGCGGCCAGGAACGAACGCGCCTTGGCCAGCTTGGTAGAGGGGTCTAGATCGCAGCTAACGACAAAAACCTTGTCGGGATGGTGTTTAGCCACGAGCGCATAGCCCGCTTCGGAACCGGCCCGCGCGCTATCGCTCTCTCCAATGCCCTTGAGCGACACGGCTTTGCGCGCCGACTTGGTCAGAGACAGATTGCGACTGCCGGGCGCCGGACGCGCCTTGGTTACGACCGTGCGCTTGGCGCGACGCTGCAGTCCGGATAGGGCGCGCTTTTGCGCACCGTTGGACGTGAGCATGGGGTTGTCCAGCACGGCATCGACGTCTCGCCCCTTCATATGGCCGTCGTGATGGCCTTTGCCACCGGGCAGCTTGTTGACCAAAAAGATGCATTCGAGCATAGCCTCAACGTCGCCATAGCTCATTAACGAACCAGGAATCCACACTTTCTTGTCGAGCGCAACGCCGTTTTGCGCGGCAAAATCACCCACAATGGCTTCGATACCGTGCGCTTTGGCGAATTTGGCCAGCGTGACTTCTTCGCCCGTTGGATAGATCATGCTCGGCCTGCCGCGCTGAGCCAAGCTGTAGGCTTTGCGATAGGCTCTGTAAAGCCCGGCCATATCGTGCAGCGATTTAACCTCGATAATCTCTATGCCCATTGCGGCGACCATGGGCCGCGGGTCTTTGTCCAAGATGCTCTCCGTGCTACCGGACAGCTGGATGCCGTTGCGATGCATGACAAAGGTGATCGGCGCCCCGTGCACGTCTGCTCCGTTAAATCCATTGAGCGCCTGGCCCGACACATAGCCCGCATCGCCGCAGTGACACACAACCCAGGAGCCTTTGCCGTGCTTGGCTTTCTTGCCCAACGCCTGGCCCACCGCAACGGGAATCATCACGCCCAGTCGACCCCCGTTGAGCTGCGTGCCGCCCGGCAGCCAAGAAACGTGGCCGGGAACGTCGAGGCCGCGCCGAAACTCGTCTACTACGGCCTTTTCGTCGATAAAGCCCAAAGCCGACAGCGCCGCATAGTATCCCACGCTGGTATGGGCGTGCTCAATCGTGTAGTCAACGGCTTCGTAGTCCGTTACGGCCAGCGTCAGCAGCAGTGAGGGAATGAGTTCTAAACCACCGCCTAAGTGGTCGAGTTCGCCGATTTGGGCGAGCGAACCCAGAGAGCGAATCGCCGTCTGAGCCGCCGCGACCTGCAGCCCGCCCAGCGCGTCTATTTGCGCGTTGCTCAGCGCCTTGTCTTTGGCGATATCTACCTGCAGTGGCAGCACCTGCGAGCGCACGCGCTGGCCCAAGTAGCGGGCGTCTTTCAAAAGCTTTTCGTTGCGCCGTTTCTGTCCGGCGAGTGCGGCGTACATAGAGGCAGCCATAGAGAAAATCTCTCACTTTCAATTCTGGTGAAAATAGACTCAAAAAAGATAACGGTAGTGCCCGAGACGGGCAATGAGGCACACCGTTCTAACACCTACACTTGCCAGCACGTGGCACGAATACCTAACGCGGCCTAAACTGCATCACCAACTTCTCCGCCCACAGCCTGTTGGCATCAATCGTGCGGCCGGCATTGTGCGGCGTGTGCACGACGTTGTGCCGCCCGAGCAGCGGATCGTCTAGCGGCAGCGGCTCTACGTCCCATACGTCAGCCGCTAGGCTCAACTCATCGGCCAGCACGCGCCGACGGATCGCTTCCGTGTCGCAGATTTTTGCACGCGTTACCATTACGACCAGACAACCTGTAGGCAACATATCTATATGCTCGGCTCGCACCAAACCCTCCGTTGATTCCGTAAGCGGCACCATGGGCACAAAGATTTCTGCATCCGCAACTAGGCGCTCCAAATAGTACTCGCGACGCGCACCGGCTCGGTGAAAGCACGGCTCGCTAGCAAAAGGATCCCAGGCCGCTACGTCCGCTTCTAGGCTGGAAGCAAAGCTGGCATAGCGACTGGCGATATTACCCGCACCGACGATGCGCACCCGCTTGCCCTGCAGGGTTCCGCTGGTGAAAGAGGCATCGTCGCCAAACTGATGGCCGCGCACCCCGGGCAGACCGCGCCCACCGGGCGGATTGTAGTCCCACGGCTGTAGATCTGTTAGAATGGCGTGGTGCAGCTGGGGAATACGGCGCAGGCCGCACAGCGTCAGCGCTAGGCCGAACTCGGAGACGGACTGTCCCCAGAATCCCTCTGAGGGATGTCTATACACGGCGATTTCGCGCGCATCTAACAGCGCGCCGCACGCCTCGTCGATCTGCGATCCATAGGAGCCCTGAAACGTCGCCTCTTTCAAGGCGGTGAACCCCTCCAGACACGCGCTCGTTACGCGAACGCTCAAGCACGCCAAGCGCTCGACGGATCCGGCCTCAGCAACGATTTCTCCCACCGGCCGCTCATCTCCATCGACAAGGCGCACAAACTCAACCTCGCCCTGATCGCGCCAAAGCGCATGAAAATGGTCTGCAGCAAAAGGCCAAACGCAGTCAAAACTCGGACTCACCACAATTACACTCTTCACAGTTATTCTCCTTCCCAATAGCCAACGCAATCGCCTTGGCGGTAGATGTTGTCACCCGTATCGGCCTTGGCAAACACGTTTATTTTTTTCGAATTGGGGTACTCGCACACGTCGTGTGCGAGCTCTTGGCCCAAAGCGAGTAACACGCATTCTCGATCGCGCTCGTTAATAAATGTATGCGCGCCGGACGACCCCGGCGGAAAGGCAATAATATCACCCTCAGACACCGGCCAATCACCGCGCGGCGTGCGCAGCGTGCAGTCGCCCTTCAGCGCGTAGAACATCTCCTCGCCAAAGTGATGAAAGTGGAGCGGGCAAATACTCTGGCCCTGCGGTAGGCGGACGAGCTGATAGCCCAAGTAGCGCGCCCCCACGAGCGGATCGAGGTCTTTTGCCTGCCATTGATGACCCGGCCGCTTCATCGCATCTACCCAGGGAACGTCTTTAACATTCACCTTGTTGATATACACGTCATTCCGCCTCTCCAAACACGCGAGCACCTCTTCCCGCGCGTCGTGCATGATCGAATGCCCGTCACCCACTAACAGCGCTTCAAAGGGCCGCGCCAGCACCTTGCGCAGCTCGAGCGCGGCCCGCGGAGGATCGGCTAGTTTTTCGTCCATCAGCAGGCTGACGCGCCCCAGTGGAGCCCCCACTACCAAATCGCCGGCCAATACTAGCTTGCGCTCGGGCCAGTAGAGGGCGAGCTCGCCCGGACTCTTTCCATAGCGCAAGTGAATGCACTCTAAGCCCGGCACAATCTCCTCACCGTCCTCAACCATTCGATCCACAGAAACCGAAAGCGCATCGGCATCCTCGCTGTGCACGACGACATCTGCTCCCGTGCGCTCGCGAAAAAAAGCCGCTTCGCGCTCGTGGTCGGCATTGGTCAATACGATCAGCGCCGCTCCACCCAGTCGGTCCAACTGCCGCAGGTCGTTCTCGCTCATTGGAACGGGATCGATCAGCACGTTGCCCTCTCTGCGCACCCACAGGTGACCGTTAAAGTCTATTTGACGCTGGTCATTAAACACCGACCAACAGTACATGTCTTCAAAGACTATCTGCTTCATATGCGCTCCTATAGAAGGCTGTAGGAGACAAATTCACGGAAAAGACCGCGTTTGTCGATTGCAACGCAAAACCCCCCTGCATATGAGCAGAGGGGTTCGCTACCTACAATGCACTGCGATTAGACGATAAAGAAAGGCTGTGTCCAGGCAAAGGCTTCCCCGTCTCCCCAGCACTCAAAGCGCACATACCGAGCGCCTTCGGGCACTTCTAACTCTATTGTGCGTCCCTCCACCGTCGCTAAGCGCCGGCCCGTATCGCGCAGGGCGACAATACGCGATGCATTTTCCGTCTCGATGACGATCCGCTGATCTGCGACCTCAATGCGGGTGATCTCTACGCCCGTCGACGCGTAGAAGCGACCCTTTGTCAAGGCATCAACCACGCCTTCTGGCGTCTCGTCTTTGACGTATGCGACATTCCATCCGAGAGCTACATCTCCCGAGGCGGCGTGGCTATCGTCATTGGCAAAACCCCACATGCGGCGACCGGCACTCAGTAGCATATCCCAGCGATTTGTCGCGTAGGGACTGCCGTCGAGGCGGCTGATCACGCCGTTGTAAATCTCCAAACCCGCGTAGCCAGTACATGCGTCCATCACGTCCTGAGGGCAGTGGCTGAAGCGAGACTGCCAGTTGGGGTGATTAAACAGAACAAAGCCACCGTTTTCTTTTACGCCATCAATCACGCGTTGACGCTCGGCGTCGGGTTCGACTAACCCGCTAGCTCCTACGTGGAGCATATGCGGACCGTTTGCAGTGATTTCATTGCCCGGAACCAAGATCATGCCGTGCGGATCAAAGTCGGCATAGTCTTCCGCGTCGGTGAGTATGTCATGGTCGGAAATCATCAGAAAGCCGTGACCACGGCCAGCGTAGTCATCAATGACAGCCTGATGGTCGCGCTGTCCGTCGCTAGCTGTCGTATGGGCGTGTAGATTACCCGCCAACCAACGACCGCCGCTCAATTCCGTGTAGGGATGTTCGATCATCTTATTGCTCCTTGTGGGTTGACCCCAAGATAAAAGTGCGCGAAGGCAGCGACAAGTCAGCGTAGCCGATGCCGAATGCGATTCAGCACAAACAGGCAGGCGATAACCCCCACGATCCCACCAATTACGAGAGGCAGATGTTGACCAAATACCTCTATGGCCTTTTCGCCGTAGCGCAGCGCCAGATAGCCTACGACAGAGTAGCGTATGCAGCGACCGAGCACGACTGCCCCCAAAAAGGTTTTTGCCGACATGCGAAATACACCCGCGGACACCATGACGAGTTTCATTGGGTAGGGGGGCGGCACCATAACGGAAAATACCATAAACCAAAATCCATAGCGGTGTATCCGCGAGCCCATAACGCGGCTGCGATCGGCGGCAAAACGTCTTAGCACAAGTTCTCCACCACGCCGACCCAGATAATAGGGAACCATACTACCCATCGCCGAACCCAAAACAGCTAGGGGAACGGTCGCGATTAGGTCCGACAACGCGCTGTGCTCACTGAGCAGCAGAACCAGCATCCAGTCGGGCGCACCGCCAGTGGGCACACCCGCCGAATCTATAAGCGCTAGGCCGAACAAACCCGGTGCACCAAACTGGCGCAAGAGAGAAATAATGTGCTCGATAGTGTGCACGCGTATTGACGTAGTAGGCAAGCAGAATTATTAATAGAATTTCCAGATAATGAATAAGCACACGGAGCTGCATTTTGGCGAGCCTGTAAACAGACTACGCACGCAGCACCCCACCAGGGACGTATGTCGCTATGCACCAGAAAGCCCCTACCCGCCAGACGGCACTCGATCTGCTGCTTCAGTACAATAGGAGCGATTCGCTCATCAACCACGGTAAGGCCGTCGAAGCATCCATGCGCTATATGGCTCGCAAGGCCGGCCAAGACGAGGAGACATGGGGCATTATCGGACTGATACACGATCTAGACTACGAGCAGTTTCCCGATCAGCACTGTAAGAAAACCGAAGAAATCCTGCGCGCTCAGAACTGGCCGGAAGACTATATTCGCGCCGTACTCTCGCACGGATGGGGCATCTGCACCGACGTAAAACCGCAGAGTCTTTTGGAAAAAACGCTCTATACGGTCGACGAACTGAGCGGTTTCGTAACCGCCTGTGCCCTCGTGCGCCCTTCCAAGAGCGTGGCCGACCTGGAAGTTAAGTCCGTTAAGAAGAAGTGGAAGCAGAAGGGATTTGCCGCCGGCGTGCAACGCGACATCGTCGAACGGGGCGCCGAAATGCTCGGCGTCAGCTTCGACGAGATAACGGCTGATGTGATCGCCGCTCTGCGAGAACGGCGCGAAGAACTCGGCCTGTAAAAGGACGCTTTTCTATGACTACTGATGCAAGCGAAGTACTACCCCTGTGCGACCCGCATTTCCACCTGTGGGACGTGCCCAATCGACCCAATCCCAACCTCGGTAACGATAGCACCTATTTGGCGAGTGACTACCGACGCGATATGGATCTATTGCCAGCTCCACTGCAGCGCGTTTCTGGGCTGCACGTAGAGACGGTCGTCGGCCAAATGCCCGGCGGAGCAGTCGTCGACTCGGTCGACGAAACCCGCTGGGTCTGCCAGCAGCTAGCGCCGTGGGATCAACCCTTTGGCATTGTCGCCTACGTGCATTTAAGCCGGGACGAGAGCCTGATTGAACGGGATATAGCGCAGCATCGCGAAGTCTCAGAGGGTCGCCTGCGCGGCGTGCGCATGATCCTCAACCACCACCCCGACCAGCCAGAACTGACCTGGCCCCAAGTCGAACACGGCGCTTTCTTTGGCCAGGATCCCTTTCGCCGCAGTCTGGCGCTCCTGGCAGAAAATGACCTGGCCTTCGACCTCTCGTGCCATCCACATCAGGTCGCCGACGGCGTCGATGCACTGCGCACCGCACCCGACCTGCGCGTTGCCATCAATCACCTAGGCTTCCTCCACGACGGCGAAGACAAAGCGCACGAAGATCTATGGCGGCAGAGCCTGCACGCTTTAGCTAGCCTGCCCCGAACCTATATGAAGCTATCCATGCTGTGGTTTGGCTGTAATGGATACCACAGCGATCCGGCCAAGACCTCCTTTATGCGAGACCGAGTGCGCGAGACCATTGACATTTTCGGCATCGAGCGCTGTATGTTCGCCAGCAACTATCCGGTCGACCGCTTTAGGCAGATCGACATACCGACCCTGTACGGTCAATTTCTCGACTGGAGCGCCGAGTACACGCGGGACGAACAAATGGCCCTATTTCACGATACGGCTCTACGCGCCTACGGCGCCCTATAATACGCGGAGACGGAACCCATGGTTAGCGATCTAGATACCTACCTCTTTGACCTGCGCGGCTACGTATTGCTCAAGGGTGCGCTGAGCGCAGACGAAGTCTCTACGCTCAATGCCACACTGGATGAGATACCGCGCATGGAACCCGGGCAGTGGTATGGACACGTGCACGCCCACTCTTACGGCACGAAAGACGGCCTCAATTTGCAGCAGATCTACGAGGGAGGCGAGCCGTTTGAAGCACTGATCGACCACCCCTCTTGGATAGACCACGTCAAGCATTTTGTCGGAGGCGAAGGGTCTTTTGACTACCACCACGGGCCGCTCTTTATCGACGAAAACTTTGCTCACTTTCGCCAACCGGGCGAGGCTATTGGACTGCACTCGGGCGGCTATCCGCCCATCCACCGCAACCAGTTTCGCTACCACGGTGGGCGCTTTATGTGTGGCCAGGTCAACGTCTTGATGGCGCTCACCGACATCTCGACGGGCGATGGGGGCACGATGATCATTCCGGGCAGCCACAAGTCAAACTTTAGTCACCCGCACTTTGATCAGTATCGCATGAATTCGGAAGGGGCTAGCGTCGAAGGGATTGAAGGAGCTATTGAGATGCACATGGAGAAAGGAGACGCGATCATCTTTGTGGACGGCCTTTCACACGGCTCAGCCAAGCGTACCAACCCGGGAGAACGGCGAGTTATTATCTATCGCTACGGCCCCTCATGGGGCAACTTTCGCCACGGCTACCAGCCATCGCAAGAGCTACTCGCACGCCTAAAACCCGAGCGGCGCAAGATCGTTCAGCCGCTCGAACTCCTGCCGCGCGAGCCACAGGTAGAAGGGCGTTAGCAATGCGTGCGGTCATCTCACGTCGACCGCTATATTTCCGAAAGCGCATAGGCAAGGAGCGCCGTCGATAGCACAGTGGCAACGGACCGCACATGATTCCAACGGGTCCATCGAACCAAATAGATATCCCATAAAGCAAGCTCTTCATCCCCATGGGAATCGACGCTTTCTAATTGATCATTCAACGGAACATTAAATAGGATCGTCGATAGCAGACATCCGACCACATACAGCCCAGCAGAGAGGCCAATGTAGTGCCATGGGCCTACATCGCCATAGGCCACATAGGCCGAGACCACACTAGACGCGGCCGTACCCATAAAGACCAGCAGGAAACTGGGCCGCACAATCAGGCGGTTGATCGCCTGCATAGCGCGCACACCTTCCGAACGCTCAAGAGAGCCCAACGCTTTCATCATGAAGGTCGAGAAAGAGACAAAAAGGCCCGCCATCATACCGCTGCCAACGCAAGAAACGACCAACGCCCATCTGAGAAAATCTACGTTGTTATCCATGAAAATATATTCCTAACCTCGGTTGGATAGGACAAATCATTTCCCTGCTGAACTCACTCTTTGAGCACCATGTCGATGCACATGACGGCGGCGAGAATGAGTTGGCGAGCTACGTGGTCTGCGGGAACAGCGTCAGAAATTTCGAGTGCGTAATTATCGGCACTGGTGAATAGTTCCTTGCCGATACCACCCCACTCTTTGGTGATATGGGCTAGTTCGTTCTCTCCGGCCATAAACCTGAAGTCCCAACCCGTCCATTTGCCCTGCAGAACGCAGACCGGCTGATCGTTGGCGTCGAGGACATTAAAGGCGCCACCGATCGAAAAAAACTTCTGTTTGAAGCCACCGATGGTCTGGTCATTTTCGTCAAAGACGCTGACCGTGGAGAGAAAGATAGAGACGCCCCGAGTAATGCGGATCAGTTGCTGGCCGTCCGGCGTGCTGATCTGTATGTCAAAAGGGGTCATCCGCTTGGCGTCGGTAAACCGAAAGAGCTTGGTCAGAAAACCCAGACCCTCCTCGCGACATTCCATGAGGAGGTCGCCGGTTTGCGGATCGTGTATATCGTAGTTGTTCGCGGCTTTGAACATGCCCACGTGCTCTTTGACCAGAAAGACATTTTTCTTCAGGGCCTCGTGCATTGCTTCCCCCTTGTTGTGGACGGGCGCGGTTGAATGGTGTGCGTATACACCACCTGATTGTTATTCAAGGGTACGCCATGGGAAGCGCGGTAGGCAAGAGCGGGCAAACAGTCGCTAAACAATTCGGCGGTAGTGTATAAACTCAAATGCCTCGTGATCGCGCTGCTCCACCACTTCCCACGCGTGCACGTCAAAGCAGGGAAAATACGTTTCGCCCGTAAAATGGCCCTTTATGAAAGACAGGTACATATCGCTGGCCAGCGGCACCGTTTGCTCGTAGATCATCGCTCCGCCAGCGCTAAAAATCGTTTTGCCCAGCGCGCGGGCTGAGGCGATCGCTTCTTGAATTGTCGAACAAACGCGAGCGCCTTCAATCCTGACCGCTGAACGGCTAACCACGATATTAGCTGTGTGGCGCAGGTCGGCACCAAAAATTTCAAACGAGCGCCGTCCCATTATCACCGCCTGCCCGTCCACGTAGCGCAGAAACTGTTCGTACTCTTCCGGCACGTCCCACGGCATACCGTTCCCGCTGCCAATAACTCGATCGCTCGACATTGCCGATATAATAATCACGCCTTCGTCTCCCTGTCTGGTGTCGTTTTCTCCAGCAGAACGTATGCGCTCCTGCCCATTTTGCACGGTGCGCATAGCGAGCGGCCCTACCGCCCTTTTATTAACTTGGATCTACCAACTATTATCTGCACCGTTTGCAGAATGCAACGCAATGGGAGCCCGCCGTGAAAACACTCTTTATCATGCTCGATTCGCTCAACCGCCATTACCTGCCCCTCTACGGCGGCCATCAGGTACAAACCCCGCATATTGATCGCCTCGCCGCACGTGGCCTAGTGTTCGACAACCACTTCTGCTGCTCAATGCCCTGCATGCCCGCGCGGCGCGATCTGTTTACGGGGCACGCCAACTTTTTAGAAACGCCGTGGAGTCCCATACAGCCCTGGGACGACTGTATGCAGCCCGAACTACGCCGACAGCGGGGCGTATACTCGCACATGATCACCGATCACTACCACTACTACCACGCCGGCGGCGAGTGCTACCACAATCAGTTTGATTCGTGGGAGTTTCAGCGCGGACAGGAAGGCGACGTATGGCGCCCGCTAGTCGATGCACCCGAACCTCCGACCTTCCGCGGACGCAATCGCCGTGCCTACTGGGCCAACCGACGCTTTATGGACACCGAGCGCGACGAAGATTACTCTACGCCACAGTGCTTTATGCGCGCCATAGAATTTCTCGAAAACAACCACAGCGCCAATAATTGGCACCTGCACCTAGAGTGCTTTGACCCACACGAGCCCTTTGCCTGCCCCCAAAAATACCGCGACCTCTACAACGACACGTGGGACGACAGCGCCCTACACTTTGACTGGCCCGACTACGCTCCCGTAGATCCCACCGTTGAGGACGAAGCCGCCCTCGCTCACATTCGCGCCTGCTACGCCGGCACGCTGACTATGGCCGACGTGTGGCTCGGTAAACTCTTGGATACAATGGACGCACTCGACCTGTGGAAGGATACTACGGTCGTCCTGAGCACGGACCACGGGCACCTTTTGGGCGAACACGGTTACTGGGCCAAAAACTACATGTTCGATTATAAAGAGCTCGTGCACATACCCATGGTCGTCTGTGCACCCGACGCTACGCCAAGGCGCGTGCAGGCGCTCACCTCGACAATTGATCTAATGCCGACCTTTATGGAATTACACGGAGGAGAGCTA
Source organism: uncultured bacterium (assembly GCA_937942165.1). Taxonomy (GTDB): domain Bacteria; phylum Latescibacterota; class UBA2968; order UBA8231; family UBA8231. Next base: position 32,736 of record CALDFW010000078.1, read on the forward strand.
CCGCCACACGTGCACGGTCGCTCGCTGTGCCACCTCTTTGGAGCTGACAACGATCACCACGATGCCGTGCTCTACGGCTATTTTGGCAAAGACATTAATTTGACGGACGGACGCTACACCTACTGCAGACAGGCAGAAGCCCACTCTACCGTTGATCACCACACCGCCATGCCGGTCAACTTCTCGAGCTTCCACGGACGAGAACAGCTGGCCAAGGCGGAGATGGGCGCCTTTCTGCCCAGCGCCCACGGCGTGCCGCACTACCGGTTTCCCGTTGAGAGCAAACGCCATCACAGCGCCCCAGAGTTTAACCCAATCTACGATATAGTGACCGACCCGCTGCAGCAGCAGCCCATAAGAGACGAGACCGTTGAGAGCGCGCTGGCGGAAAAGATGCGCGCGCTCTTAGAGCGCTATGACGCACCGCCCTGTCAGCGCACGCGCATGGGGCTGTAGAAGTTGCGTGCACGGGCTCCGCGGGGACGGGCTAGCGCATATCAGCTAGGTATTTTCAGACGCATCTGCGCTCAGATCGCCGACCCAAACCTCTCTATGGCGTCCGTCCTCTTCGCGAAGCAGCAGCTGTCCGGCGGGGCCGAAACCCTGCAGTATACCGGTGCGCTCCTGCCGACCGTCGCGGACCCGCACGGACGCCCCCACATACGCACAGCGCTGCGTCCACGCCTCCTGTAAACCGGCAAATCCGCGCGCGCGCCAGCGCGCAATCCACGTTTCAATGTGGGGTAATAGGAAGCCCAGTGCTTCCCGTACATCGTACGTTTCCCCCTTCTCGATGGCAATAGAGGTCGCGGGTTGGTCGATCTCTGCCGCTTCGTCTGCCCGCGTATTGACGTTGAGCCCGACCCCAACAACGACGGCCTCTGGGGCACAGCGTTCTGCGAGAATTCCGCATATCTTGCGCTGGCAAACCAAGAGATCATTGGGCCATTTGGTCTGCACGTCTATACCAAGCACTCCCAGCGCAGTTGCCACGCCCAGCGCCGTGGCCATGGGGAGCGATGCGGTTGCAGGAAATACGACCGGGCCGCGCAGCAACAGAGAGAACGTGAGACTGCAACCGGGGCGGGCAACCCAGCGTCTACCGAGACGTCCTCGACCAGCCGTCTGCTCGTGCGCAGCAAGGACAAAGCCGTCGGGCAACGGCTCGCCTCCGCGCACGCGCTCTATCAAAATATCGTTGGTGGATGTGAGCCGTTGGTGCCATTCGGGTGTGCTACACTTCACGCTATTTACCTACTCTCCATTCCAGCCGGCTTAACGCTATAGCCCCCAATGGGAGATAGCCGCATATTGTAAGCACAAATCTACGCATCTTCGCAGCATCGCACCCTAGACCACAAATTGCCGTGCATACTCCAATCATCAATTCTATATGGCAGCAGCTACGGCGCATAAACACACTATACAGTGAATGTAGTAGCCGTTTAGAAACGGGCTGGAATGGTCGAGGTCAAGGTCGGGTCGACGTCGAAGAGCCCAACGGGCAAACCCTGATCTTTAACGAACAGGGCCACTGGGATAGTAGCAAAGGCATGCAGCTCCCTTTTCGCAATGTATACCGTTGGACGCTCAACGATGACCAAATATCCTTATCACATTTGCGCTTCGGTATCGACCGGCCCGTTTTCCTAGTTGATCTAGTTCCAGCACAAGACAGACTGTGCGCGGTTGAGCCGCACCCATGCGGCGACGACCGTTACGACGCACAGCTATCAATCCAGAACGACGTACTCCTGCTGGAATGGACCGTCACAGGACCGGCTAAGGACGAACGCCTGCGCCATACCTATCGGGCCCTTGATCGCTCAAGCGCTCAGAGAGAATGACTGTATACAGGCGGACCGTTACATGCACAGCTGGCCTGTTGCCCTAAGCAGTCCGAGCAATATCTTTGATAGAATCACAACCCGTTTCGGTGGCCTCTCTCATGTCCCTACTCAACCTGCGTCAGCTGCACATCGCCTTTGGTGGACCGCCCATACTTAAGAACGTCGACTTGAGGGTCGAACGCACCGATAGGCTGTGTCTAGTCGGCCGCAACGGCGAGGGTAAATCGACCCTTATGAAGATAATAAGCGGCGAGATCCGTCCCGACAGCGGCGAACAAATAATCGAGCGGCAGGCCCGCGTTGCTCGCCTAGATCAAGACGTCCCCGAAGGTTTAACCGGCACCGTGCTCAACGTGGTCCAGCAAGGGCTGCGTCCGGGCGATCCCACGCACTGGGCCGACAGCGCAGTCACGCGCCTACAGCTCGATCCACAGGCCGACTTTGCTCACCTATCGGGCGGTCTCAAGCGACGCGTACTCCTGGCGCGTGCGCTCTCAGCTCAGCCCGATCTACTGCTGCTAGACGAGCCTACCAACCACCTCGATCTCGACTCCATACTCTATCTGGAAGACTTTCTCTTGCGCTGGGAAGGGACTCTTATCTTCGTGAGCCACGACCGCGCGTTTGTGCGCCGTCTGGCCACGCGCATTGCAGAAATTGACCGCGGACAGCTCCACGTTCACTCCGGGAGCTACGACGACTTTATCCGCAACCGCGACGCGCGTTTAGCCGTTGAAGAGACGCAGGCTGCCGTCTCAGACGCACGCCTGAGCGAAGAAGAAAAGTGGGTGCGTCAGAGCATCTCCGCGCGGCGCACGCGCAACGAAGGCCGGGTGCGCGCACTGCAAAAGATGCGCGAAGAGCGGCAACAGCGACGGCAGCGCCAGGGCAACGCGCGACTACGCGTGCAGGAAGCCGAACGCTCTGGAGAGTTAGTAATAGAAGCCGAAGATCTGTACTTCGCCTACAGCGAGGGTGAGCCGCAGGTGCGCCAGCTTTCTCTGCTGGTCGGACGCGGCGACAAGATCGGCGTCGTCGGCCCCAACGGCAGCGGCAAGACCACGCTCTTGCACATGTTGCTCGGTCAGCTAGAACCGCAGCGCGGCAGCGTTCGGCACGGAACTCGATTACAGATTGCGCACTTTGATCAACTGCGCTCGCAGCTCAACCTAGACGAGAGCGTCGCAGAAAATATCGCACCCGGTCAGGAATACCTCGATATCGACGGTCAGCGGCGCCACGTCTATGGCTACTTGCAGGACTTTTTATTCACGCCAGCGCGCGCGCGAACGCCCGTGGGCGCGCTCTCAGGCGGCGAGCGCAACCGACTCCTCTTGGCGCGCCTCTTCGCCAAGCCGGCCAATCTCTTGGTCCTGGACGAACCGACCAACGACCTCGATGCCGAAACGCTAGAGCTCTTAGAAGAACAGCTAGTTAACTACGGCGGCACGCTGCTGATTGTCAGCCACGATCGCGCCTTTTTGGACAACGTAGTAACGAGCCTACTCGTTTTTGAAGGAGACGGGCGGATTGGCGAATATGCGGGAGGCTATAGCGACTGGCTAGCGCGGCACCAGTCCGCGCAGGCGCCGCGCACAGCCGAGAAGAAAAAGGCGCGCAAAGAGCAGCGCAGCAAACAGCGAGAGCGTAAATTGGGCTTCAACGAACAGCGCGAACTGGATGCGCTCCCCGACCAGATCGAAGCACTAGAGGCGGAGCAGAGCGCGCTACACGAGCAGATGGCCGACCCCGCTTTTTACCGGCAAAACGGCGAGGACGTAACGGCTGCACAGACGCGCCTCGAACAGATCGATAACAACCTAGAGCAGGCTTACGCCCGGTGGGAAGAGCTCGGCGAGATTGCCGAGGCACAGTAGAGATCAGCTCTGGTGATGCGCTATGACCTTAGCTCGACTAGCCGCACCGCACACGCCTGCGGTATTGCGCGTGCGAACCTGCAGGCGATTGGTTCCCTCATGCAAATGCCAGACAAAAGGCCCCGCTTCCAACGCCAGCTCATCCTCACCATCTACCCGCACTAAGAATGCCTCAAAATGCGGCGTTTCCGTGTCGATCTCCACGCACAGCACGCCGCGCCGATCCGTTTCACATACAAAGAGCTCTGCACCGTTGAGCGTGGGGTTAAAATCCTGCCAGCGATTGGTCTGACGGCCGTACTCTTCCTTGCGCGGAAAGAGCGCGCTGTAATAGCAGTAAAACTGATCGCCGCCCCAGTTACTAGACAGGCGCCACGGCACGGGGTGAGGGTTGCTGGCAAAATCATTGCGCAACGGCATTTGGATATGGCCCTTGTACATGAGCAAATCTTCCCCTTCGACCTCGTCATCAGACCGGACGGAATAGGGATGATTTCCCTCGCGATAGGCGACCCGCACCCCGGACAGCGCAGCCTTGTTGGGTATGCGCCACTGTACGGGGAACTCCCAGGTGGCCGGCCCAGACATAACCTCGCTTAGGCGATCACCAATTTCGACCAGACTCAGCGGCGTGCCGCCGTCCGGATCGTAGAGATAGTAATCCCGCGTTGCATCCATAAAGACCCATTTGCCAAACTCATTAGACCACACTTCGGCCACCTCGTGACCGTAGGTGTGTTTGGCAGATATATTGACCCAGCGCGCGGGATATCCCATAGCCGTGCAGGCAGCAACCAGCGCTAGATTACTATAGAGGCAGTGGCCATCGCGGCGGCGCTTGCCGTAGTCGCCGTTGAGGACGATATGGCCTTCCTCATCGCGCTGCGGTTGCAGCAGATCTGAATAGCGCCAGGCGTAAGGGTCGAGTGCACCAAGCGGGACCTGATAAGCCCAGCGCAGCAGGCGCAGCTGCGCGTCAAATTCTCCGCGGGCGTCGGCTATTACTCCGTCCAGATCAAAGTCTTTGCGGAGATCTGCTAGCGCAGCAAAATCTTCATAGACATACTCGACCGAAGAACGGACGACACGGCGGTCTTCGACGCGGTAACCGCGGCAGTATAGCGTACCACTCCGCGCACATTCAACCAGCGTGCTCTCTATGAATACGCCGCGCAGAATGGGCGATAAGAGCGGGTTATTCGTACTCAGTTCAATCTCAAACTGGGCGTAGCGCTGCCCCTCGGGAGCCTGCAACGGGCCGTCTAAGACGGCATAGTCCGACCAACCTGTACTATTGGGAAGCGGGCTGGCAGAAAAACGCGAGCGCACCCGAGCGACGCACTCGGCGGGCAGCTCGACGTCCCAGCAAATACGACTCTGGCCTACGTGCAAAAAATCCTTTATGCCGTTCTGACCCGCCAGATCGATCACAGGAGAAACGTATACCCCACTGCGCGTGTAGCGCTCTAGGCTTAGGCGAACACAATACTCCCCGTCTATTTCATCTTTCCACCCAAGATACTTGGAGTCCCACGTCTTTCCACCATCGCGACTCTTAGCGCTGCGATCTGGATGCTCAAGGCGCGTGAAGGAGCCGCGCGCATATTCGCTGTCAGCGGCGACCATAATTTCCCAGCTAGGCTCGACAGACTCCGTCCATAAGAGAATTTCGTTGCGGCCGACGCACAGCGCACCGGTGGGAATATCCACTACAAACCAATTGTCGAAGTGCGACCCACCCCAGTCGCTAGTGTAGTACTGACGCGCAAAGGGATGCGCCCACTTGCTAGGCGGGCGCACAGCGTCGACGCCGTTGATTTGCAAGTAAAGGGGCGATGCATTGTCATCGGGCTCGGTGCCGGCAAAGACCAGATGAGCACGCAGGGCGCGAGCGTCGTCTAACACGAGCTCTTTTCGCAGCGCGACTCCGCGCTGCAGCCTTTCAAACCAGGCGCGATCGTCGACCCCTTGCGGCTGACCAATTGCCGGCGCGTCATCCTCTACGAGCACGCGATCGTTCAGAGCAATACCCGTTCCGTCATAGCGAACGTTTCGCAGCTGACCGCGTTCTTGCAGAGCGCTAGCGTCTAACGCCAGACAGACTGTCTTCGAGCATTCCATTACCCGCTATTTTCCTTACGTGAAATAGAGATGAGGACACTGCAGTTTCATCGTCTAAACAGCGCGGCGTTTGATTGGTTGGAGTGCCGCTACTAGATCCTTAAACTGCAGCGGCTTTGTCAGCACGTAGTCAAAGCCAATCGCAAAGAAATCTTCCGCGCGCTCGTCCTCGGCATGTGCGGTAAATGCAAATATGGGCAGATCTTCGGGGATATCTGGGTTTTCCCTCACCCATTGTAGCAGTTCCGTTCCATCGTGCTGCGGCATTTGGATGTCCGTTAGCACCAAGTCAAAGGGCTGTGTCTCGATTAATTCATAGCCCTCTAGAGCGCTGCTTGCTACCGTCAAATCTACCCCTAAACGCTTGGCCATAGCTGACATAAAAAACTGATTTACTTCCACATCTTCTACGTACAATATGCGTAGATTTTCCGTTAATAGAGGGGCGCTGGATTCGTCGTTGTCATCTTCTTCTTTAGGTTCCTCTGACAGGGGTAAATCAAGGGTGAACGAAAACGTGCTACCTCGCCCGGTTTCACTGCAAACGTCTAGCTTAGAATCCATCGCATCGAGCAGGCTCTTCACGATACTCAGCCCGAGTCCCGTTCCCCCAAATTCTCGATTATACCCTTCCGTACTCTGGAAGAAGGGTTCGCCGAGTCGACGCACGGTGTCCTCGTCCATACCAATGCCCGTGTCCGAAATTGCAAAAGCGCAGCGCGCGCGACCCTCACGGACTTCTATATGGATCGTGAGAACGACCTCACCTTGGCGAGTAAACTTGCACGCGTTGCCTACGAGGTTGACCAGTACCTGCTGAAGACGCTGTGCATCAACAAAGAGCCACACATTATCGCAGTTGGCATACACGCTGCGCAGGTGCACATCTCCCGACTGGAACAGCGGCGCTATGACACCCTCCAACTGCTCTGTAATTTGAAGTGCAGAAATGGCCTTCGGGTACAGTTCAACCCCTTGGCTGGCAAATTTCTGATAGTCCAGCAGATCATTTATCAACGTCAATAGCGAACGGGCTGCCAGCAAGCCGTTTTCTATCACCTCAGGCGAACCTTCATCGACGTCGACGCGATGGGACATCTGCTGCAGTTCCAGCGAAGAAAGAATGCTGTGCAGAGGCGTGCGCAGTTCATGACTAACTGAACTCAGAAAGGTATCCTTCGTGGCTAAAGCCTCTTGTAGCTCAGCCGTGCGCACTCGTACGCGGTCTTCCAGCGAAGCCATCAGCTCTTGATTCTCTTTCCGCTGGTCGGACAGATTAACCTGTAAGTTCTGAAGAGATTTGTGGAGGATGCCTATTTCATCTGGCCTAGATGCCAGGTCCAATGAAGACTCGAGCCGGCCCGAGCTCATAGCATCGGCTGCTCTAGCAGCCTCACGGATGGGCTTGACCACTGAACGAGCAATCGTCCGGTAATTAAAGAGCAATATGAGCAGAATAAAAATAAACGACAAATAGACCGGCGTATTTATCCGCAGGGTCTGCTGTTCAAAAAGCGTCTTATCATACCCCACCCAAACGTTCCCCTTTAACAGGAGGGTTTCAACGGGGTATTTGTGAATTAAATATCGATCCTCGTCAACTGAGAACGCAGCGTCTTCAGCTAACTCACTTGGATAGATTGCGAACTGTTCACTATGCCCATCTTCTTCGATGTATATAGCGGCAAACGTCACGTTGGGGTTCGATTCTAGCAGTCGGTTTATAATAGAGAGAGAAGAGAAATCCTCTTCTTCAATGGCGATTTCAACGCCTTCCGCTGCCGTTTGGCTGATGGCCTTCAGTTGTCCGGTTACGTCCTCGAGGAAAGCGGCTTTTTGTTGCTTTGGAACCGCATACAGCAGGGCAAATGCGATCAGAGAGAGCGCTGTCACATACGGGACTATCAGCTTGAGCAGCAGCGATGGCGAAAACATCTACACACCCATCTTTTTGCTATTCAACCTTGGAAGGAAGTGACTGTGGTAGAGACTGACATGGAGCAGGCACTGTGCCATAGAAAAACGCACATGCACCGCGCGTCGTGCGAAGCAACTCACACATTTCTTCGGCATCGTCAGCGTACAGGGGAGGATTTCCACGACCGCTAAATACAAGTCGGAGCCAGTGTCGCTGAAGCGCAGCACCCCGACCAGCAAAAAAACTTTTGTCCATTTGACGGAAGAATGGATGCTTTCTACTAGGCAGCACAACCGTCATTATCGTTCCATCTGACCAGTTGCGTCGATAACCGCGCACGATGTCCGCTACCGCCACAGAGTCAGGAAGCAGTGAGGCTTTAATATTACCCACCAATACGGGCCGGGACTGCAATTCGTCCGCGACACTGCTACTGGCAACCCACAGCGCAGCAGCCACGAAGATCCCATGTAACATTCGTCTTATGTGAAGAGAGCGCTTTGCCATAGTTACATCCCCACGCATAACTGAAATAGCAGCGCGTTATGCGCACTGGAATCCATACCGTGTCGCTCTAACTGCATTTTTAATGTGACACGAGCATCGGGCATAACGGAAAGACCCGCTATCACCTTCGACACAGAATGCGTCGCCCCTTGGACATTGTCGTCGGAAACAAGGTCCAAGGCCAAATACGGAGTTACGCTATCGGTAGCCTTGTATCCCAAGTATTGATAAAGAGCCACTTTGCGCAGCTTGCGACCGTCCGATTCTCGCGGAGAGAATGTAGCGGCCAACTCGGTTAAACCGCGTAAGCGCTCATCTTCCACGTGCACGGATACAAAGTGACCGCGCTTGGATAATGAATCTCTTCGAATCCCATCCAGGTACGTTGCCAGACGAAACAGCCAATTGTTCCGTTCATACCTCAGCGCGACATTCAGCGACTGTATACCGTCCGGAAAAATTTGGTCTCCGCGTCCGCCTGGGGCAGCGTCGTGACTGTGCGACATCTGGTGGTCATCCGACACCACACTGGTTCCCGAACCCAAGAAGAGGTCGTACTGCACACCAGCGAGGTTTAGCATACCCCCAAAACGCAAACCTATATCGTGGATGGCAAAGAATTCTTCAGCGAAAAATATCGGGCGGGCGACGGTAGGAAAAAACAGGCGGCCGTGGTGAAACCAATCATTCCAATAGTTGACCGGCGTGTGTATCTTACCAAACTCCGTCCAGTGGTTTTGGTTTATCTCATAGCGAACCGCCAGACGCTCGAGCTTAAACTGGTCCTCCCGGTAATAGGATGGCAGCAGAGAGTGCTCGCTTAAGAGGGAAATTCTGGACGTTAAATTACCCCGCGTTAAGATGGACGTCTCACCCAAAGACAGGCCATTTGATTTCATTCCTGGGTGAGTATCGTCAGGAGAGATCTGCGCATTTAAATACGAGAAAACGCCCACGTGCCACTTGTCTAGCGTCACATCAAGCGCCGCTGCGGGCAAAGTGAGCAAACCGAGTGAGAGCACCATCCAGACAACAGTATTACGACGTCTTTTATGAGCAAATAGCATACGTTCCTAATTCTACACATTAGAGTGTCTTTTTGCGGTGTGAAAATTTACATGCCGCGTTTTTAATATCCAGATGCCAATAATATGGTTTAGACGAGGCGGATTACAAGAATTTTTCTGGCATTAGACCTGTGAAACGCAATACATTACCCTATTCATCCGATTGACAATGACACGCGAAACACGGTGGAAGATAAACAAAGAGAGGAATCAAGTATGGCTAGCGCTCAAATGCACGTAGGTGTCCAGGGCATCGGCACCTCGAAGATGGAACTGCAGTTTCTCACGCGCCACGGCGTCACGCATATGGACGCACAGGTCGACGGCAACGATGCCGAAACGCTCGCGCGCCACAGACAAGAAGCAGCGGACGAGGGCGTCAGCCTGGAAATGATTCACTACGACCCAGCGCGCAGCATTACCCTGGCCCAAGATCCCCAGCGCGACCGCGACATTGAGGAGTACTGCAAGGTCATAGAGGCCGTAGGGCAGGCAGGCCTGCGCGGCATCAACTACAACTTTTGCGTTCTGTCCCATCAGCGCACACCGAACACGCCCGGACGCGGCGGCAGCAGTTACAGCACGTTCGATATGGCAGAGTACGATAACGAAACGCTCAGCGAAGCCGGCACCGTCAGCCGAGACGAGAGCTTTGATCGCGCAGGATATTTTTTAGAGCGCGTCATTCCCGTTGCCGAAGCGAACAACGTGCAGTTGGCCAGTCACTTAGACGATCCACCGGCGCCGGTGCTGCGCGGCGTAGAGCGCTGGAACTGGCCCGTCTTTGACGGACTCAAGCGCTTTTCCGAGTTAGTCGACAGCCCCAACCACGGCTTCAATTTCTGCTGCGGTGTCGCGTCTGAAGGCCTTGAGGATCCGGGTAGGGAACTTTACGATATCATACGCTACTTTGGCGAACGCAAGAAGATATTCAACATACACTACCGCAACATTCGCGGCGGACTGCACAAATTTCAGGAAGTGTGGCCCGACGAAGGCGATCTCGACATGTACGAAATCGCACGCGTGCTGCGCGACGTCGAGTATCCCTACATGCTAATGCCAGACCACGCGCCCGGCCATCCCGACGATCAAGCCCCTGAAGGAGTCTCCGGACGCGTCCGTCATGCCTGGGCTTTTCAGTTTGGATACATCATCGCGATGATCCAAGCGGTCAACAAGGGGAGCAACTGAGTCCGTCTCCCATTTTCCAAAGCACGTTTGTCTACAGAGCGCTGGACGCGTTGCCCAAGGGTAGCCATCCAGCGCAAACTATTAGACGCGCACGCGCTCAGTCGTTTCATCTTCCACTTCGTTGGCAATCACGTAAAACACCAGATCATCGGCGTCACTGGCATTGCGAATGCGGTGCCGCGTGCCGGCCGGCTGCATAAAGCAGGCGCCCTGACCAACCTCGACTTCTTCGCCGTCGCGCTCAACACTGGCGCGCCCCTCAACCACGATAAAGAACTCCCAGCGTTCCTTGTGAGCATGCACGGGACAGGGTCGCGCACCGGGCGGAACGCGCGTTAACTCGACGTCAAAGGGATGTGGTGCATCGGCTGCATTACCCAGAGCCACGGATAGATGTTGACGATAGCGCTCGTACGTCTGGTCTTCCCAGTGCCACACCTGGTGCTCTACGTCTACGTCGCGTTGATTTACTATCCAATCTGCCATTTTTTGTCTCCTTAGTGTTTATTCGTCGGCCACGGTCTGATACGGCTGGTCCACTCTTAATTCGTGCACGCAGCAATTTGAAAGGTCGATCTCGTCACAGTCCCCATTTGGAGGAGCGGGCGCTAAACTAAACCGGTGCCTCGTGCACTGTCAATCGGGCTAAATCCATTTAGCAAACTGTGTGGAACCGTTTCCCGTTTTGTCACGCTTGGGTTAAAATTTTCCAGATTCAGTGACACAACCCCTCTTAGCCTGCATATTCGTAGAGATGCAGTAGAAAATTATATCAAGTGGAGGACGTATGGTTTCGAGAAGGCATTTCCTCAAAGCAGCCGCTGCCGTCACGGTCGGCTTTGCCGGACTGCAGCGCCACGCTCTGTGGGCCGCTCCCTCATCTGTCGAATACGGCTACGGGCCACTAGTCCCTGATCCAGAAGGCATTTTCGATCTACCCAAGGGGTTTTCCTATCAAATCATCTCCCGCATGGGCGACGCGATGGACGATGGTCTGCTGCTACCCGGCGAACCTGACGCGATGGCGACCTTTGCCGGTCCCAACAATCGCACGCTGCTAGTGCGAAACCACGAGCTAACAGCTGGGGCGAAAAAAGTGGGGGCCTTTGGTGAAGACAACCAGTGGATTGACAAAATACCCCGAGGAGAATTCTACGACTGGGGCCGTGGAACCGATCCAGCCTTGGGTGGAACCACAACCGTTGTTATCAGCCCGGAGGGTCAGGTCGAGCGCCAGTTCATGAGCCTGGTGGGCACTGTGCGCAACTGTGCAGGTGGACCCACGCCATGGGGATCGTGGATTACCTGTGAAGAGACCGTCCTACTCGCGGACGATTTGTACGAACAGGACCACGGATACAACTTCGAAGTGCCGGCGCGCAGTGAAATTAGCCGAGCTCAACCCATCCCACTGCGCGACATGGGACGCTTTAATCACGAAGCTGTAGCCGTTGACCCACAGTCCGGCATCGTTTATGAGACGGAAGACCGTGGCGACGGACTCATCTATCGCTACATACCAAACGAAAAGGGCAACCTAGCCGCTGGTGGTCGCCTGCAGGCGCTGGTCGTGATCGACGCACCCAGCCTCGACACGCGCAACTGGAAAGAAACTCTGGTACTGCCCGGACAGCCCATGGCCGTTCGCTGGATCGATATGGAAAACGTGCACTCACCCAAAGATGATTTACGGCTGCGTGGCTCTGCGCAGGGTGCGGCGCGCTTTGCCCGTGGCGAAGGCATGTGGTACGGCCGGGAAGCGGTCTATTTTGCCTGCACTAGCGGCGGTCCCAATCGCAAGGGGCAAGTGTGGCGCTATATGCCCAGCCCGGTTGAAGGCATGCCCGCAGAGGAAGGGCAGCCAGGGCTTTTGGAGCTTTTTGTAGAGCCCAACGATGGAGGCATTGTAGATATGGCCGACAATCTAACAATCGCTCCTTGGGGCGACGTCATCCTATGCGAAGACGGCCCCGAAAATCAGTACCTGGTCGGCGTCACCCCCGAGGGTCAGTTTTACAAGCTGGGCCACAACGCCTATAACCATTCTGAGCTTACGGGATCCGTTTTCTCGCCCGACGGCCAGACGCTATATGTCAATATTCAGAAGTCGGGTATCACGCTGGCCATACGAGGCCCGTGGGTATAGCAAATCGATCGTGACGCTTCACGCGGTGCGCAGGGACGTTCTGTCAGGGGTGTCCCTGCGCACCGCCCCCCAAGCTATTTCCTCTGCATAATTGCTCCCCTTCATAGCTGTCGGCGGCGCGTTGACAAGTCTCAGCCGTGCATCTATCATCCCTCCGTTCCATTACGCGGGGGGATTCTAGATGACGAGCGCACACCAAACGCTCACGCAGAGAGACAGAGATCACTTTCTGGAAAAAGGGCACGTCGTCGTGCGCGGCTGCTTTGATCGATCCTTTGCTGAAGAGTGGACCGATTTGGCGTTTAAACGCCTGGGCTACAAACCCGACGATCCCACATCTTGGAGCGAACCACGCGTGCATTTGCCTTCAATGAACCGCGTGGCTATTCGCACGCTGGCGCCAAAGGCCTGGGACGCCCTGCGCGAACTGGCCGGCGGAAGCGAGCGGATTGCCGGAGAAGAGCCGGCCTGGGGCGATGGCCTGATATGCAACTTTAACCTACGCGCCGACGAGCCTTGGCAGGCTCCTTCCCCCCAGTGCCCCGGTTGGCACAAGGACGGAGACTTTTTTCGCCACTTTCTCGACAGCCCTGAACAGGGCCTGTTAACCATTGTGATCTGGTCCGATATAAAGCCACAGAGCGGCGGGACCTTTGTCGCCTGTGATTCGGTCCCCGTTGTCGCGCGACATCTACTGACACACCCAGAAGGCCTGCTGCCCGGTCAGTTTGGCAGTCTCATAGACCAGTGTTCGGACTTTATCGAGCTGACCGGGGAAGCCGGCGACGTCGTCATACTGCATCCCTTTGTGCTACACGCCGCTTCCAATAACCCGTCGGGACGCGCGCGCTTTATTACCAACCCGCCCATTGCCCTAAAAGAGCCCATGAACTTTAACCGCGCCAATCCAGCCGACTTTTCGCCGGTCGAACAGAGCGTGCTGCGCGGACTGGGCCTGGAGCGACTCGATTTCTGCATAACGGGTGAACGCGAGCGCATCGTTCCGGAGCGCGTGCGGCGCCAGCAGAAAATGCTCGAGGAACAGAAAAAACGCATGGAAACGGTGCAATAACCCGCGAGAATATACGCTATGCCCACGTACAAAAATGCCCTATTCCTCATCGCAGATGACTGGTCGCGCCTGGCTTCGTGCTACGGCAACAGCGTCGTCAAGACGCCCCGCATTGACGCGTTTGCCAGAGAGGGCGTCGTTTTTGATCACGCCTTTTGCACGTCACCCTCGTGCGCCGTCAGCCGCGCCTGCATACTCACCGGCCATCACAGCCACACGCATGGACAGTACGGTCACTGTCACGGCATACACGGCTTTCGAACGGGCGAAACCATGACCTCCACGCCACAGGCTCTCCGCGCAGCCGGCTTTGCCACCGCCTGTATAGGTAAGAAACACGTGGAACCGCACTCGGTTTATCCTTTTGAATTTGAACCCGAAGTCAACTCGCGCAGCCCCGCGGAGCTAGCCGCCGCCGCGCGCACTTTTCTAAGCGACAATCCCGATCGCCCCTTTTACCTGCACGTCGGCTTTTCCGATCCGCATCGAGCGGGACGCGGCTTTGCCAACGACAGGGAGTGGCCCGGCGTGTCTGAGCAAATCTATCGGCCAGAAGACGTCGTCGTGCCGGACTTTCTACCCGATTTACCCGAAGTCCGCGCCGATTTGGCAGACTACTACCAAGCCGTCTCACGCTT
>CALDFW010000079.1 GCA_937942165.1 uncultured bacterium
TGTCCGATGCCTGAAAAAACTGGAAAGGGGTAATCGCAGGATGGCGGGAACCGAGCGGCTGAGGGACGTCGCCGTTAACGTAAAAACGCGCAATTGCATTTTCTAACAGAGCCACCTGACAGTCTAACATCGAGATATCGATCTGCTGACCCTGCCCGTTTTCCTTAGCTCGTCCCCAAGCCGCGAGGATGCCTATTACGCCGAAGAGGGCAGCCGACAGATCTCCCACCGATGAGCCAACGCGCACGGGCGCCCCGCCGGGCTCTCCCGTTATACTGGCGATGCCTCCCATCGCTTGAACAATTACGTCATAGGCCGGCCGCTGAGCGTAGGGTCCCGTTTGGCCAAATCCCGAAATTGAAGCATATACGAGCCGTTGATTATCTTTCTGGATGCGCTCATAATCGAGGCCAAACCGCGCCATACTGCCCGGTCTGAAGTTCTCTATAAGCACGTCGCATTCCTGCGCCAGACGTCGCACTAGCTGGGCACCAGCCTCCGTGCGCAAATCAATAGTTACGCTCTTTTTGCCGCGATTAACGCTCGCAAAATAGGCGCTTTCGCCGTTTTGAAACGGACCGAAAGCGCGGGATTCGTCCCCCTTTCCAGGCAGTTCGACCTTGATGACATCCGCGCCCAGATCGGCCAATATCATCGAGGCATAGGGCCCCGCCAAGACGCGCGTCAGGTCGAGGACTTTCATGCCCTCCAGGAGGTTTTCCACCCTAATCTTCCCGAGACAGCTCTAGGAGACCTACACCTTGTCCCGGGGTTGCAACGCAGCGCTCTACCGGCCCTTGAATCCCCAACTCATCGGCTAGGAATCGGGCAAAATGGTCTCGCTCAGCGCCGTATATGTACTCCCGGCGGATTAAGCCTCCCATATTGCCTCCCCAACCTGCCCCCAGACGCTGGACGGCACCGGCCTCAAGCCCGCCTGTCTCTATCAAATACTCGTTGACTCTTCGGACGGCTAGGTCGTATTCTGGCGTCATTCGGCCGTATCCTCCAGCAAGGAAACACAGCCGCCCTCGATGATCCCCCGCATCGGCCAATTGGCTCAAGTGCGCCAGCTCGGACGGTTCCACCTCGCGATCAAAATCTCCTACGTGCGAAATTCGCGCCAGCTCGAGCGCCGTAGCCATATCTCCCTCCGCCAAGTATTCGAGCACGTAGCGAACGCGATCTTGCTCCGCTAGACCGAAGGCGAAGCGACGCCGCAGATAGATCGGCGTATCCTCGTCCAAGGCCTGAAACTTTCCCGTTATCTCGCTTTCATACATGCTCCGAAATGCATCGCCCGCCCCGTTATACTCGGCCTCAGCCGCCATTTCTCTCAGGGTCGTTTGAGCCGGCATAGCCTCTAGCAGGCGATAAATGGCCTGCGGACTGAGACCCAGCCGCTCCTCCGATATATCGCGTATCATCTCAATTAGATTCCGCCAGTCAGTACAAAGGCCCGCAAAGGCCGGGTCGCTCTCCATGTCTGGCAGTAAGCGATCTCGCACATAGAACGTGCCTAGCGGGTAGGCGACAACGGTTTCTTCTTTAACCGACTCGTCGTACACCCTCGGCACGCCCGTATCCAAAACTATCGCTAGATAGGAAGACGGCAGCGGTGCCGCACCCGTTGCAATCGCCGGAAAAACGCCAACGCCGACCAGCTGGCCACTGCGCCCCATTACCATACCACCGTGATCAGCCGTCCCCCCGCGCGTTCCGCGAATCCATTCTGAGGTGCCTACTCCGTCCACCAGATCAGATTCCGGCAGATCTTCACGCGGCAGCAGGTCATTTACGCCGAGTGCGGCACAAGCGGTGGAAATAACGAGTGCCGAGGACGAAGACATACCACCGCTGGGCGATACGTTGCTCCATACGAGGGCATCCATACCACGAAACGTCTGGCGCGCGCGAAAATAGCTCTCTAAGTAGGTGAGCTGACCGCCAACGAGAACGGACCAGTCGTGATCCTGTGCACTGCCCGTTTCTTCCAGGCGGCGCTGACACACTTTCCCAGCGTAGTGCATAAGCGCCTCTCTCGTCGAGACGCATTCGTCGGGCAGGAGCTCGGACAGCTGCAGTTCGAACGGCTCAAAACGGTCGACCGGTTCTCCCTGATATTCCAAGTGACTTGCAAACCGCACGCCGCCGTCGTCGCGAACGCGTGCGACGGTTAGCGTATCCGATCCGCGCACGGCGATCCGCACCGAAGGCATGCCGCCGTAGTCGATGTGCATACCCATTAGGTTCATCTGCCCTGGGCAGCGCGCTATAACCACCTCTCCCTCTGAGCCGTATCGCTCTGCAAAGAGGTTCAACGCCTGGCTGTAATACCCTTTCCAAACAGCACATGCATCCGCTCCATACACATTCGAGAGAAAGGCGTCGAGCGCCGTTCTCTCTAACGCTTCCAACCACTCCGAAACACTGGCTTTAATCATAGTCTATTCCCGCTCGATTCGACTAGGCCCACGATTACTCTGCAGCAATTAAGTCGGCCATATCATACACCACGCCATCGACTTCAACGGTTCCCGCAGCAGAGAGGATGCTCCCCTGCACGATCACCGTCATATCTAGCACTAATATGCCTTCTTGTGCACCAGACATATTAATGGTTCCCTTTACCGGTATGTTGGGATAGAGATCTTTATCCACATCTAACGTTCCGTCGAGAAAGAGCACGCCGTCCGGAGAATACTCTATCATGGTCCACTTCTTACCTTCAATCTGCACTAACCCCTTGCCATTAAAACCAGCCACCGCCGTTGTGTCGGCCGTGAGCGAGGCAAGGAACGCACTCTGAAAACTCTGCACTAGTACATTGGTCACTGCGACTGCTTCCGGTGGAATAGACCGCTCGACCTCGTCTTCCGGAGACGTAGAACTACCGCCTCCACCCCCGCATCCAAGCAGGGCAATAAGGCTCCACAATACCCCCACATAAAGCCTGTCTTTACACCAATTCATTTGCATTTTCTCCTACTTTTCTTTCGGCAATCGCGTCAATAGATCCTGCAGCAGAGCCGGATAGTTCGTCAGTATACCGTCGACCCCACAGCTTATAAGGCGCCGCATTTCCGCCTCTGTATCTGCGTAGAAAGGGTTGACGGTCATTCCTTTCTCGTGAGCCGCCGCTACGAGTTCGGGCGTGGTTACCGCATGTCCAGGCTGTAAAACTCTACATCCCACAGCATGGGAACGCATGACGTAGTTTTCCACCGGTGCCACGCTCAAATTACACATCGTCAAGTGTTGGTTTACCCGCCTAGCCAACACCAGCGTTTGTTGGTCCGACGCCACAAATGCGCGCTCGAGCAGGCCTCGATCTACAAGGAGACGAACGCAGCGCGTGGCCAATTCAGCTCGATCGTGTTCGTAGGCCTTGATGTGCACGTTGAGGCGCACATCCCCCTCGAGGATATCAAGCGCCTCGCCAAGGCGGAGAAAGCGTTGACCTATAAACTGAGTGTCAAACCAAGCACCCGCATCCAGTGGACCGATTTCTGCCCACCGCATATGGCGCACCTGACCCGTGCCATTAGACGTCCGGTCTACGGTTGCATCGTGTATGACGACCAACTCACCATCCAGACTTAAATGCACGTCCAGTTCGACCCCTTCTACGCCCAACCGCAACGCCTCTACCAGAGCCGCTTCCGTGTTCTCGGGATGGGTGCCGGAGGCACCCCGATGGGCAAATACAGCTACGCTCATAGCGCGATCTCCTCGTAGGACTGGGCGTAGCGCTCCAGGGCTTCCAAATCCAGTTCACACCCTAAGCCAGGCTTTTGAGGCGTTTCTACATATCCATCTTCAAAGAGAATAGGCTCGACTATCAAATCATCCTCCCTCGTCCATGAACCGACAAAGTCCGACGCCATTTCGCAGTTGGGAGCCGCTGCCGCTGCGTGGATATAGGCCGTATCTACAATCCCTAGATCATTTCCCGAACCGTGCCAGCAGACCATTCCGGCCGCCGCTGCAATCGCTGCATTCCGTTGGAAACCAAACAGACTCCCACCCAAATTAAAACAGTCGGCAAGCCCCTCTCTGAGGGCCTTCACAACGTCCGGTCCCGCACCCAAGTGTTGCGCTAGGGGCAGATTGATCTCTTCGCGAATTCGCCTGTACCCTTCGACGTCGGACTTTGGAATTGGATCTTCAAAAACCTCGACGTTGCCCAAGAGTTCCAGCTCTGCAGCGAGTTCAATCGTTTGCTCCGCCGTGCGAAAGCGCTCGTTCGGATCGACCGTAACCTTAAAATCAGGTCCGCCAACCCCGAGAATCGCCCTCATCCTCTTTATCATCGGCTCCTCAATCCGACACTTTATCTTTATCCCTTTGAATCCGTGCCTAAGCGCCCTTTCAACCGTGCGCTTCGAATCTTCTGGCGTCTGCTGTCCCATCCAATAATCGGCTCGCACGCGGTCCCGCACGGCTCCGCCGAGCAGGGCGTGGACCGGAATACCCCGCATCTTTCCCACCAAGTCGCACAGCGCCATCTCAAATGCATCA
The DNA here is from genome assembly GCA_937942165.1 of uncultured bacterium. Taxonomy (GTDB): domain Bacteria; phylum Latescibacterota; class UBA2968; order UBA8231; family UBA8231. Next base: position 4,522 of record CALDFW010000079.1, read on the forward strand.
TACGCGGGGCCCGTCCCCACCTGCAAGACATCATCGCTTCCAACTCCGTACATATCCTGTAGGGCTACTAATTCTGGATCCTTGCCCAACAACAGGCTTCCTCCTTCTTGCACCTGTTCAATGGGCACACCGCGTCCCGTTTCACCCAAACCGACGAGTTCGCTGTCTGTACGCAGGCGTACGATGTGCTTGGGCACCTGGTCCCAGCTCGTCTCGGGAACCCATTCGAGGCTGTGGACACGACCTGGAATCGTTGGTACAACAACCGTCCAGACATCAATTGCGTTGATTTTCATAGAGCTCTTCCTACGGGATAAATCGCGCGTCTCTTTCCAGTGATAGCACAAACTCAGCAAGCAGCTTGGCCGTATTTTCGAGATCCTTCAGCGAGACCACTTCAACGGGCGTATGCATATAGCGCTGGGGAAGGCTAACCAATGCGGCTGCTACGCCCGCACGACTGAGCTGAATGGCGTTGGCATCTGTGCCCGTCCCTCCGGGTTCGGCCATAATCTGATGGGGGATTTTCTTTTTTTTGGCTACGGCAACGAGTCGATCGAATACGACCGGATTGATATTTGCACCTCGGTTGATAACGGGTCCCCCTCCCAAAACACATTCTCCAACCTGGCGTTTATCCACCCCGGGATGATCCATCGCCCAGGTCACGTCAACGGCAATCCCCACCAAAGGATCTACCCCATAAGCGCTGGTTTTTGCACCGCGCAACCCAATTTCTTCTTGCACAGTAGCAACGGAGAAAAGCGATGCGCGGCACGCCTTCTTTGCTCGCGTAACTCGGCGCATCGCCTCGGCCACCACCCAAGCTCCCGCCTTGTTATCGGTTGCGCGCGACACGACGAGATCACCGCGCAACTCTTCAAAGTTCGGATCGTAGGTAACGGGATCTCCAATCTCGACAATCGTACGCGCTTCTTCTCCACTAGAGACGCCGATGTCGATCCACAGCTCGTGCTTGGCCGGAACCTTGGAGCGCTCTTCTGCCTTCATTAGATGAATGGGTTTTTTTCCCAAAATGCCTAGAACCGGCCCTTTACGCGTGTGAATCCGCACTTTTCGCCCGGGCACCATACCCAAATCAAATCCGCCTATCGTATCAAAATAAAGGTAGCCTCGATCGTCGATGTAGATGATTTGAAAACCCAACTCATCCATGTGGCCAGCTAGCATAACGCGCGGTCCACCATCCGCATTATACGAGGCAATGGCATTGCCGTGCACGTCGACTTCAACCGCATCGGCATAGCTAGATACTTCTGCTGTCCATACCGAACGAACGGGACCTTCATATCCAGAAGGCCCCGGCGCTTCGAGTAACTCCCTTAAAAATCGCTTGGATGCTTCCCGCATCGAACTCCCTTTCCCTGGAATATTTAATTCTCGGTTTTTTCAGAGACCAGCAGCGTCCCTAACAAGCAAACGCTCGCATTTACAAAGAGCCCCCAAACCCCCGCGTGGAATCCGAACGGGAGTCGATTGCCGCTCAATGTCAAAAAGAGCGCAACCAACAGTCCGGCCACCATGCCTCCCAAGGCCACCCGGCCAGACAGTTTCTTCCAGTACAATCCGAAGAAAAAGCACGGAACCACCTGTATAAGCACTTCAAATTTAAGCTCTAGCAGGCGCACGAGCGTTTTTTCCGTTCCGATCGCAACCCCCACTAGGAGCGCAACGGCCAGCCATGAAAATGCTTTGCCTACGTGCGTGAGGTGCTCCTCGCTGCTGCCGGGTTTGATGTAGGGCAGGTAAATATCGCGCGTGAACATAGAAGAAATCGACAGGAGCGCAGAATCGGCCGTCGACATAAGCGCGGCCAGCGCCGCGGCAAATACGACCACCACCAACCAGTACCCCAGCGTGGACTGGGCCATCACCATTGCCAGTATGCGCGCCAAGACCTGATCTGTTTCCACGCTCTCCAATCCGGGCAGCACTACAATAGCCGTCAGGCCGCATATCAGCGCAATCAGCGTCGTCGTCAGCGGCATGAAAGCCATTAACATTAGCGAACGCTTGAGCACTTGGAGAGAGCGACTGGCATAGAGGCGCTGGATTGCCTGCGGATAAATAGCCGCTCCACAGCCTAAGAGGAGCACGTAACTAATCCACGTATTAGATCCATTCCCGTCGGGCACCTGCACCTTGGTCGGATCGATTTCGCGCAGCTTTTCAACAACCGCATCTAATCCCCCGCCCAGCTGCGTCGGGACAATCATGACCAACAGAGCAAACCCCACCAGCAGAACAACGCCCTGTATAACGTCGGTCCACGCAACCGAACGCATGCCCCCGAGCGTCTCGTAAATAACCATAATAATGGCGAGTGCAATAATTCCATACGCCGAGGGAACTGCTCCCTGTGTAATCCCCTCAACGGCGGCACCCATGGCTTTGAGCTGAGCTAGCGTGTAGTTGCACAGGGCATAAATCATCATGATAGTGCTGAGGAGCGTCAGCGCTTTCGACTTGAAGCGAAAGGATATATAATCGCCTGGAGTAATAAAGCCCTCTGCCCTTGCCAGCACCACCAGCCGAGGCGCATAGAGCAAGTACCCGACAATAATCGAGAACATAAACAGTATTGAAACGGTCCACTCAAAGCCGATTCGATACGTTTTTCCGGTGTAACCAAAGAGCGTATTTCCACTGTATTGAGTGGCATAGAGGGTCAGAAAGAGGACGAGCAACCCCAGAGAGCGCCCCGCAAGGTAGAAATCGGCCATGCTGTTGGTCTCACGCTTACCGCGCGCATAGTATCCAACGCCGATCATGGATACTAGATAGAGACCAACCGCAACCAGAGCACCCGTTCCAAAAACGATATCGCCTCCCCCCATTAGGCTTCCTCCTCTTCACTGGTTTGCCAGAAGAAATAGATGACAAACACAGTCCAGCACGCCAGGCCAACGATAGCCGATAGCGTGACGGCCACCCACAGGGGAAACCCCATTAAGGTCGGACCGATATAGCCTTCGGGCCAATACCAGGGAATCGCAATAGCATAGAGAAGGAGATAGACAAACCAGATCCAGCGAACAGAGCGCGGCTCGCTGAGGATACGGGAAAATGCGCGGTGTTCCATGGCGTCCTTCCAGACATTAGATCATTCTAAGTATCGGTTATAACTGAAGATGGGAACAATATGAGAAATTTGAGAACGGCGCACAACTGAACCGCTTGCCCGACCTAACGAGAGAGAGGCAGATCACAGGCGCCCTTCAAAAAATAGACGCTGTTTCCCCTAAGCGGTCTCTTCCACAGGTGAGAAAAGGCTAGTCCACCTGCAGCCAGCGAGCCTGCATGCGGTTTTCATCACATTCGTATAGGGCAAATCGATGAGGCGCCTCGCAAAAGGCCGGAGCCACTGCGTAATGAATACCCCCTTCTTCTTGCGATAACACGCCGGGATGATAGTGGCCCGAAAGGAGTAAGTGAACGTTCCCCGAACGCTGCAGAGATTGCTTTAACCAGTCCGCTGTTCCGTAGGTATGGGGGTATCCCCTATTGTGCTCTGGATGCACGAGATAGTGCTGCAGGTGAATCTGTTTAGGTCCCTCTTCGGAAAGGGCTCGATCAAATCGCTCCAATTCGGTCCCCACGCGGACCGGCACGTGGCCAGTGCCTTCCTCGTCATAAAAACAGAAAACACGGAAAGCGCCGACGTCGACTCCGTCAGGTTGCATGGAAAATACGCGGCGAAAAAGCAGCGGATGGTCGTGGTTTCCATACAGGACAAAAATCGGACAGGAAAGCGTATCTAGGAGAGAGCGAACCAAGAGCAAATCCGCCTCGCCGCGCTCCAGGTTCTCAGGACTGTGCATATCTTCAAACGGATGGTCGACCAAGTCTCCCGTCACCGCTACCCAGTCGACGCCTTCTGCCCGAAACCGATCTATAGCTCGGGCGATTTTTTCCGGCATCTCACGGCTTCGCCTAGTGGCCACGGCAGAAGAGCCCGGCAAAGCATCTCGCAGGTGAAAATCCGATATGTGACCAATTCGCATCTGACCCCCTTAACGTTGCACACAGCCCCCAAAGATCGCCGCATAGCTGCCGGCTATTAAATCATCCAACATCATACAGAACAAACCTTCCCCTGAACACACCTGCAACTGGGAAGAGAATATCGGCCTATTTTAGACGCCCTCTTCGCAATCCCAAACGATGACGCGCCCGGCATCGACGCGCGGCTGAATGCGCTGTCCGGGCCGATACGACTCTTCTTTCCCGGCGATTAAGCGCACCTCCTGACCAAGCCAATCGACCCGCAATACCCAAGTTGGCCCGGCGTCTTCAACAACGCGCACCGCGGCGTCTTCACCCCCACCTCGGGGCTCGATATGCTCCGGTCTGACTCCCAGCGACGCAGAGATCCCTTCTTCTGCAGTCGATTCTGCAAGAACGCCCTTATTTCCCACGTGCCAATGGCCCGACCGAGCGCAAACGCTAAACACGTTCATGGCGGGTTGTCCAAGCTGTCGAGCTACCTGCGGAGACTCGGGTCGATTATACACCTCTTCCGGTGTGCCGACCTGCAGTATTTTCCCGTCGGACAGCACCGCTATGCGATCTGCCATCGAAAGGGCTTCAGCCTGATCGTGCGTAACGTAGACCATTGGTATAGCCAACGTGCGGCGGAGCAGAGCCAGTTCGACGCGCAGCGTTTCACGCAGCTTTGCATCGAGGTTTGTCAGAGGCTCATCGAGTAGAAAGAGGCGCGGCCGACGCACGATACAGCGACCGATGGCAACGCGCTGCATTTCTCCCCCAGACAGCCGCTCCGACGGACGCTCCAGCAGTGTCTGAATGTGCAACAGTTCAGCCGCCCACTGCACTCTATCGGCGATTTCTCGTTGTCCTAGCATGCGGCCAGGTGCGCGCAGCGGAAACTCTAGGTTGCGCCGCACGCTCCAAGCGGGATAGAGCGCAAAATGTTGAAATACAAAGGCCACATCACGAGCAGCCGGCTCCCAGTCCGTGACGTCTGTCCCGTCCATCAATACGGTGCCCGCGTCCGCCGAATCGAGGCCAGCCATCACACGCAGGAGCGTCGTTTTACCAGCCCCCGTTGGCCCCAGTATAACCAGCAATTCGTCGGGACCCACCGCCAAATCCACGCCGGAAAGTGCACGGGTCGCACCGTGCGATTTGTCGACTCCATTGAGGTGCAAGAACGGATTCATTGTATGCGCCGACCGCTCTGCCCGTCAAATAGGCGCACTCCGTCAGCCTCGAGCTCAATCCCCACCTGCTCTCCCGGCTGACTCCCCGTCTCCTCTTCTGATCGGAGCACCCAGCGGCCACAGGGGGTATCCACGTGGACGTAGCGACAGGAACCCATATACTCCTCAACTAGCACTTCACCGCGCAGCGCCCCTTCGCTGGCCAAACGCACGTATTCTGGTCGAATGCCCAACGTCAGCGCACCCGGGGGCCATGCTCCCTCCAGTGGCCACACAAATTCTTCTGCTCTAAACGCCCCGTCTCGCACCTCTCCTTGGGCAAAGTTCATCCCTGGGCTTCCAATAAAGTGAGCGACAAAGAGGTCTGCAGGATCAGCGTATACTTCAGCCGCACGCGCGCTCTGCCTAATCGTTCCCCCCTCCATGACGACGACGCGATCCGCTAGGCTCATGGCCTCTTCCTGGTCATGCGTCACGTATAGCGTAGTCACTCCGTCTCTTAGCTGCTGGTCGCGGATCAGCTCGCGCATGGCCAAGCGCAGGTCCGCATCCAAGGTGCCCAGCGGTTCATCCATTAAATACAGGCGGGGTTTGCGAACCATCGCGCGCGCAAGAGACACTCGCTGTTGGTCGCCCCCAGACAGCTGACGGGGGTAGCGGTCCAGCAACGCCTCAATTCCCAATCGCTCCGCCATGGCCTCTACTAGCTGCGCCTGCGCATCGGCAGAGAGCGCCCGATTGCCAAGGGGGAAAGAAACGTTTTCGCGCACGGTGAGATGGGGATAGAGCGCATAGAACTGGAAGACAAATCCGACGTCTCGCCGCTGTGGTGGCCACGAGGCCATATCCACACCTTCGAGTAGAATCCGTCCGGCACTTGGCTTTTCCAATCCAGCAACCATGCGCAGCGTAGTGGTCTTACCGCAGCCCGAAGGGCCGAGCAAAACAATCAATTCACCCCGCTGGCAGCACAGGTCTACACCGCGCACAGCTTCCGTTCCATCCGGATACGTCTTTGCCAGCGAATCCAGCTGTAAAAAGCTCATGGCGCGTCTAAATCCATGTGGGAAGTTACAATGTGCATCACGGTAAAAAGCGCCGTCGCAAAAAAACCGTAGCGCAGTCCTTCTGGCCACCACGGATTCAGCATAAGAGCAACACCAGCGGTCATGCCTACCTGGGCCATGCGGTCCAATAGGCGCCTCATTGTTTGAGCGTCCCAAACGTTACGCCGCGCAGCAGGTGCCTCCGCACAAGCACGGTAAAGAGAATGATAGGAGCCACAAAAAGCAGCACCCCAGCACATACCTGGGGCCAAGGAATTCCCTGCACATTCCCCTGTAAGCCCGCAAAATAAACCGGCACGGTCACCGCATCTTGGTTGTTTAGGGTCATGGCAAAGCCGTATTCATTCCAGGCAGATATCAGACAAAAAACGCCCGTAACGGCCATGCCCGACGCCGCCCTCGGTATGATAATCAAGCGGAAGGCCTGCAGGCGAGAATACCCGTCGACCAGTGCAGCCTCTTCGTAGGCGCGCGGGATCTCGTCGATAAAACCCTTCATCAACCATACTGCCAGCGACAGATTAAAAACCGTGTAGAGTATGATCAGCCCTAAATGCGTGTTTTGCAGATCAAATTCGCGATACATCATTAACACCGGCACAACGACGGCCAGCGGGGGCAAAAAACGCGTTGAAAGAATAAAAAAAAGCCAGTCCTTCGCCCCGGGAATGGGAAATCGGCTAAAGCCATAGGCCGCGCTTGTCCCAATAAAGACGGAGGCCAGCGTGCTGAGCAAACCAATCAACGCGCTGTTTTTCAGATAGTGATAAAAGGCGTGGTCTGCACCTGCGTAGACGACCCCCAACTGCCTGTATGCGTCCAGCGTAGCGGCAAAATACGCATCGTCCTCTGCGCCAGCAGCACCGCTGGGCAACCACTTGAGGTGCACGCTTATCGTATCAGGGCGCTCTTTGAGCGAAGTTATGCCCAACCAGAGCAAGGGCAGCGTCCCGAGACACAGATAAACGCCGACAAACAGAAAGCGAAGTCCTCTCAAGAGTCGCTCTCCCGCTGCAGTCGCCCCATATAGCGTAGAAATACGCTAGCGAGCGCGATTACGAGCACGAGTATGACATACGAATAGGCGGTCCCCAGGCCCACTTTACCATCGCGGAAAACCGTCTGGTAAAGGAGCGCACTGAGCGTCTGCGTAACGCGGTCATTGGGACCCGTCAGGGCCATGATTAGGTCGAACTGTTTGAGGGCATCCGTGGCTCGCAGCAAAACGGCCAACCCCAGTAGCGGCGCACACATGGGCAGCGTTATGCGACGGAAGGTGCGCCAGGGAGAAGCTCGATCAATCGCCGCCGCTTCGTATATGTGGGGAGGGATGGCTTGCAGAGCAGCCAGAGATATGAGCATCATGAAGGGCGTCCACATCCACACGTCGACCATGAGCACGGATAAAAACTTGAGATCGGGATCCGTTATCCACTGCGGCTGCGAAAAACCGAGAAGGCCCAGGAATTGGTTTAACGCACCGTAATTGCCGTTGAGAATAAGCTTCCAGAACAGCCCCATAACCGCCTGGGGTAACATCATGGGCACGAGCAGCACCGTTAGGACTAGGGGCTTAAGAGCAAAGCGATCCCGCAGCGCGTAGGCCAGCCCAAACCCCAAGAGTAACTCACAGGCTACGGCGAGGAAAACAAAGAGAGCCGTCGTGCGCAGAGCCTGGCCGTATTTGGCAAATTTAAAGACAAATTTATAGTTGAGAACGCCCACCCAGCTGGAATTACTTCCCACTAGATCGGCGTTAGTAAAGCTCAGCACGATGCTGTACAGGAGCGGGAAAATATTCATTGCAACAAGCAAAACGAGGGCTGGCGCAATAAACCCATACCGCAGCCAGCCCCTATCCCAATCCCCACGCATTCGCCTCAACCGCTTTTATTGCATCTCTAGAAGGCCGGCTTCCATAAGGATCATTTCGTGCTCCTCGGCGAGCGCGTCCAGCGCCTCCCTCGGTTCACGCACCCCGTCTAACGCCTCGCCTAGGTGCTGTACGGCCGCGGCCAGCAGCTCATTGTACACGGGGACGTTCCAAAAGTCGCGCAGGTGATCCAAAGACTCGGCAAAGGTTGCATTATACGGCGAAGCGGCGCGAAAAGCATCGCTTTCCAGCAGTTCCGTATTGGCCGTGAAGCACCCGGGATAGGTGATCCATTTCTCCTGCACTCGCCGCTGTTGAAACCAGGCGATAAACTGCTTGGCCAATTCCTGCTGATGGGCAGGAGTCTTTTTGGAAATGCTGAACCCCTGTCCGCCCAGGGAAATAAAGCGGCGATCGCCGTTGCGCGGAACTTTGAAAAACCCCACCTGATCGCCCATGGACTCTACGATGCCTGGATAGAATGGGAAGTAGTCCAACACCATCGCCGTCGAACCGTTGCTAAACGCTTCCAGGTTAAAGTAGTAGTCGGCGTTTTCTCCCCCTTCGGTCGCAAACTGCAGCAGATCCTTAAAAAATCGGAGACCTTCTACCGCGCCGTCCGAGTTTAGATGCCCCTGCACCTCAAACGTCTCCGCGTCACCCCAGTCTCCTCCCCAAGCCCATAGAAAAGGCTGGAAGCCCATAACGATCGAGTCGTAGCCACGCCCCGTTAAGAGGGACATTCCGTAGCGCTTTTGCTCGGGCCGGTGAAAAAACTCGGCCACATCGCGAAATTCCTGCCAGGTATCGGGTGGCTGTAATTCCCGCCCATAGCGCGTTTTAAATGCAGCGCGCTCTCCCTCGTTTTCAAACCAGTCTTTGCGGTAGACAAAACCGATCGCATCCGTTTCGCAAGGAGCGGCAAAAAACTTTCCACTCCCCGGTGGATATTCGCATAGATAGCGGGCCGCCCGCGGGTGAATCGTCTCAATATCCACGGCCGAAGGGAGCCAATCCGTCAATTCGAGGTATAGCCCCTTGGTCGCTCCACGACCAATCCACTGACTGTCTCCGATGACAATGTCGAAATCCGTTCGATTGTTGCCAAAATTGAGAAACACCTGATCCTGATAGGAAGGCCAGGGAATTTGTTTGACCTCTACGGCAATCCCCGTCTCCTCCTCAAATTCGTTCCCCAGTATTTGTAGGGCAGCGGCCGGCTCCCACTGCGCCCACCATATCGTGACCTTCTCTTCTGCCCAAACCGTGCTCGCCCATGACAAACACAGCAATAGGATCCCGCCACGCACAGCTCTTTCCATCGGTATCCTCCCGTGAAACCGTCGTTATCCCGCCCTATTTGGGGGAACAACGGAACTTATTCTTCTCAAACTCACAACTGCAGCGAGGTCGAGTTCGCTCTACGCATCTTTAGGCCAGGAAAAATTGGACTTGAATTCCGGCTTACCTTGAATACCGAGTCCGCGAATGCGAAACAGTCCGCCCCCTCGATAGCTCTTGGCATATTCGTCCCAGTCGTAGCCGATTGGGTCGAGATCGCTACCGGGAGGACAATCAAACGCAGCCGTCGTGAAATACAGTTCGTCGAGATCGCGTCCACCGAACATCACGCTAGAGGTCTGCTTGGCCGGCGTGGCCACGCGACGCTCCTCTCTTCCCTCGGGATCAAAGCGAATAATGCAGCCGCCAAACCAATTCGCACTCCAAACAAATCCCTCTGCATCGACGGTCATCCCGTCGGGCACGCCGTCCTCCCCGCTGACCCTGACGAATAGGCGCCGATTGGAGAGGGACCCCGTCTCAGCATCCAAATCGTAGGCGTATATCTCGCGTGCCATCGCATCGGTGAAATACATTGTTTTGAGATCTGGCGAGAATCCCATCCCGTTGGAACAGCCGATTCCCTCCTCGAGTATACTGAGGGCACCGTCGGGACCAACGCGATACAGACGGCCCTTTTCCTCTGGAAAATAAGTGCCCGCATACGCCGAACCGTCCGGAGCCGCAATTACGTCGTTGAAGCGCAGCAGCTGCCCCTCAAACGATTCCGGCTGCACGCGCACCCAATCGTCGTCCGAGTTCCACAGCACTACGCCGTCCCATATGAAACAGGCGTAGCCCCCGGATGCATTTTGCATGAGCCCCCCCACGTTAAACCCGCTGTGAATCTGCCGATTCTCTCCCGTGCCCGGATCAAACGAAAAAAGGCGGCCCGTGTGAATATCTGTCCATATCAACGCCTGCTGGTCCGCATTCCATATCGGCCCTTCGCCGACCACGGCATTCTCTTCTGCTACTTTGTCAATTTCCATTGAGGTCCTCTTTCTGTGGCGCGTAAGATACAAAAAGGCCCTGTCAAACTCAATAAAGTTGACAAGTCCTCTGTCCGTGCGCACAATAATCGCCATGATCACAGTACGCGATGCCGTAGAGGCCGATCTGCCAGCCATTGTAGCCATATACAACCAGTCTATTCCATCCGGTCGTGCTACAGCAGATACACACCCCATCAGCGTAGACGAACGCCGCTCGTGGTTTCGTCAATTCTCTCCTCATAAACGGCCCATTTGGGTCGCAGAACGTGCGGGTAACGTCGTTGGGTGTATTTACATTACTTCGTTCTATGGCGGCCGGCCGGCCTATGATAAGACCGCGGAAGTAAGCCTATACCTGGCCAACGATGCGCAGGGACAAGGTCTGGGCACCGTTCTTATGCAGCGCATGATCGACGCCTGTCCCCAACTCGGCGTCACCACCCTAATTGGCATGCACTTTGACCACAACGAAGCCACTAAACGCCTCAACGCTCGCTTCGGCTTCCAACAGGTCGGCCATATACCGGAGATAGCGGAAGTGCAGGGAGCGCAGCGCGGCCTGCTTCTGTCCATACTGCGCATTCCCAATCAATAAGGCCAACGGCGACGGAAGGCTATGCACTCCGTGCCGCCAGAGCGATGGCCTCGCCCATCTTGGCCACGCGCGCCTTCGTATTGTCTGGGTGCATGGGTATCAGCACCGATCGCGCCAAAATGCGCAGGGACCGGGCGCACATATCTTCGCTGTATTCTATGCGTGCAGCCTTATTGGCCGGTATCTTAAATGGGTCCAGCGCCGGGTGATGCGCCCCCTGATAGCGCAGGATCGGTTCCCAGCGCGTGTACACGTGTCGGCCCGTATCCATGGGTAGGAAATTCCCGACGCCAAGCCCATGCAACCGATCGCTAAAGCCCCGAGCCTCTCGTTCCGTGCGAAACTTAAACCCAAGGTGCGTGCCACACTCATGATCTATACTATTATTTTTAATTGACTTAAGGCCCTCATCTAAGCCTTGGGCAAGCAGCGTTTTCTTGTGGCTACGCATCGTTTTTATCATGCCCTTTATCCGCCGCAGCTGCACGTTTAACACGGCCCCCTCTATTTCTGAGGCGCGGAAGTTGTGTCCAGCAAACTGCAGATCATCCCGCTCCTCGTCCGGATTCCAATAGAAAGAGCAACAGTCGACAGCAACGGAACCGCGCTGATATACGAGTTCGTCGTTGGTGACAAAGGCCCCTCCCTCTCCACAGGTCATATTTTTAAAAAAGTTAAAGCTGAAAGCCCCGGCCTGTCCCCACGAACCCAGGGGTTTGCCCTCAAAGGCCCCACCAACGGCTTGGCAGGCGTCCTCGAGGACGAGCAGACCGTTCTTTTCAGCAATTTGAACGATTTTCTTCATGTCACAGGGCAATCCAACCATGTGCACCGGAATAATCGCTCGCGTGTGACGAGTAATGCGCTTCTTTAGGTCTTTCGGACACAGCGTCAGCGAATCGTCGACGTCGGCGATAACGGGTATGGCTCCTGCGGCGAGAACGGCCAACGCGGTCGCCATATATGTGTAGGACGGCACGATGACCTGATCACCAGGCCCGACGCCCATACCCACGAGCGCCGTATACAGGGCCGCTGTCCCCGAACGAGACAGACGGCAGTGTTCGACGCCCACATAGCGTGCCCACGACTCTTCAAAGCGATCGCACTCCCCACCCATTCCGTAGCGAAAAATATTACCGCTCTTAAAAAGCCCCTCTATCCGCTTGAGTTCTGCCTCTCCAATGCGATACATATCTCACCTCCTATGTTGGGTCCAATAGGCACCAAGCCTCGGACTGAATTGATCAAGAAGATACGCTCTGCGCGTTCTACATCTTCTGCGTATAAAACGCGTTCCTCTACACGTTGCTGGGCCAGCAGTTCGGCACGCAGGGTGCCCGGCAATAGCCCGCATTCTACCGGCGGCGTCCATAGTTTCCCCTCCCATTCCACTACTATGTTTCCTATGCAAAATTCCGTAATCTCGCCGGACTCATTATAAAGTATTACCTCATCTCCCAAGGGTACCGCTTCCAACGCTCGCTCATACACCTGGCGCTCCGTTGTTTTATGGTAGAGCAACGGATTGTTACGGTTCACCGGTTCCCTGGCCCAATGAGCGCGCAAGACACCCTCTTTGAGCGGTTCCAGCCGAACGCCCTCGGCGTCAACTTCCCCATCTTCCGACAAAGTAATACGAACACGCATCTTGTTTTCTTCAAATGACTTAGATAGATCTTCTAATTGGCCTATGAGGCCTTCTCTATCGCATACATAGCCCCAATACTCCGCGGACTGCACAACGCGTTCCACGTGCCGGTCCAGTAAATAATAGGCCCCCTCTTCCCAGAGTAAGGTCTCGAGTAGCTTGAACTCCGAGCGCGGCTGACTGAGCACGCGCGCCTTCACCAAACACTCGCCATATTCGCTATCTGCCGAAGAGTCCCAGGTAATCCCTCCTCCTACCCCGTATTCCAACCACCCGTCAGAACGATTCAGGTGTGCCGTGCGAATAGCAACGTTAAAGCAGGCTTCTAATCCAGGCGATACATATCCGATACTGCCGGTATAAATCCCGCGTGGCCGCGCCTCAAGGTTCCGTATAATCTCCATCGTGCGCACCTTGGGCGCCCCAGTGACAGAGGCACAGGGAAACAGGGCCGCAAAGAGCTGGGTCAGGTTTACCCCTGCCTCCAGCTCTGATTGAACGGTTGATGTGAGCTGCCAAAGCGTTGGATAGCGCTCGGCCTGAAAAAGCGACGGAACCACGACACTGCCCGAAGTTGAAATACGACCTAAGTCGTTGCGCAGCATGTCAGTAATCATCACATTCTCAGCACGTTCTTTAGGCGAACTAGTCAGACCATCAGCCATCGCCAGATCTTCGGCAAACCAGCGTCCCCTCTCCCGAGTGCCCTTCATCGGTCGCGCCTCTAAGAGCCCGTTTTCCAAGCGAAAGAAAAGTTCGGGCGAAGCGGAGAGTATCGCGTGGTCGCCTCCGTCAAGATAGGCTGCAAAGGGCGCTTGCTGAGCCCGAGCAAGACCAGCATACAGCCGCAGCGGATCCTCTCCCAGCGGCGCACGGAGCCGGAACGTGTAGTTCACTTGATAGGTATCCCCTGCGACTAAATGCGTCCGAATCGCTTCTATGGCCCTGTCGTATTCTCTTCTGGTCTGCATCGGTTCCCAAGCCAGCGGAGCGCTGGGGACGACCGGCAGGCCCTCTCCGGGATCTGCGATATGCCGCGTGCGAAAAAAGCAAAAATGCACAAGGGGTAAGTCCGTTGGCTCGTGCGTCTGCAGTCTCGCATCGAGTCCACTGGCAGCTTCATAGCTGAGATAGCCCACGGCATGTAGGCCCGCTTCTACCGCTCGCTCCACCC
>CALDFW010000080.1 GCA_937942165.1 uncultured bacterium
GCTTCCTTTGTGCGCTGCTGTGCCTCGGGCAGTCCCACCTCTACACCGGCTGCAGTAAACGTCATCACAAGCGCCATGCGCGGTGCGCTATCGACGTTGAGCGATGCGCCGTGCACCATGGCCGTACTCAGCACCGTGGCCTGACCAGCCCGCGCCAATAGCGGACAGGGCCGGTCAAAATCCAACGCCGGTAAATCTTCCATCTTGATACCAATGACTCGCGGCATCTCATCGCGCAGCGTGACCTGCTCTTCCCACGCCTGAGCCAACCGACGATGACTGCCGGGCCGCCACATCATGGGCGCGCGTTTCTCATTCACGTCTGTCAGCCAAAGGAAGAAGGTGCAAACTACGCGTCGGGGCGTCGCCTCCAAATCCGATAGGGCGTACTGCAAATCGATATGCTGATCGTAGGAAAAAGCCGCACCCGGCTGCGGGTAGGTCGCCAGGATAGCCGTTTGAAAAAAATGCACGGCTTGCGCGCGCAGCACGCTACAGGCGACCTGTTCAAAAAAAGGGTGCTGGATCACATGCAGCAATGCTGCATCGTAATAGTTACAGGTAGCCGAATACCGGTAGCGTTCGGACGCTGCGTCAAAAGGCAGTAAACGCTCTACGGCCGCCGCCGCCGCCGCAATATCACCGTCACTCAGTGGCGTGTCGATGGTAACGGCTCCAAGGTTGGCAAATTCCCGAGTCTGACTCTCTCGTATCACGGCGTGTATCTCCATAAATGAACGCACGCGCAAGGGCGCGTCACGTAACTTAGACAATGGCCGCACACGCCTGCAAGGCACAGCGGCACGAAAAACGGGCCCGTGCTGCTGTGATTGGGCGTCTCTACCGTGGATAAACCAGCATGTTTCAAACGTCAAAGTTTTGTCGATTTCTACCTGTCGACAAAACATTGACATGGTGAGGGCAATCGGTATATTCACCGTCAAAGAACCCCCTACACTTTGGAGAAAACACATGATCGCCCCTCAAGCAAACGGCGTCAACGGAACAACCCTTGCGGTCGGTGCATACGAGAATTTGATACGCGAACAGCTACAGATGCTCGGGCACAACACGAAGAGCGACGGGCTCTTGGAAACGCCCCAGCGCGTGGCTCGCGTGCATCTAGAGCACTTTAATCACAGCGAGGATCCCATTGCAGACGCCGCGCTGCATCTAAAGCCCTTCGACGCTCCAGCCAACCCAGGGCTGGTTTCGGTGCGCTGCAGCTTTTCCGCCTTTTGCGAGCACCATTTACTGCCCTTTTTCGGCACCGCGCAGGTCGTCTACCTGCCCGGCGAGCAAATTACCGGGCTGTCGAAGATATCGCGCGTGGTCAATGAGCTGTGCAAGCGGCCGCAGATCCAAGAGCGCATTACTTCCGAAACAGCAGAGGTTATGATGCGCCTGAGCCCCGTCGGTGTGTTGGTCGATTTGGTAGCTGAACACACCTGCATGCGTGTGCGCGGCGTGCGCGACGCCTGCTCTTCCACGCGGACGCGCGTTGCCACAGGCGACTTCAAAAACGACGTCGACCTGCGCAACCAAGCCGTGTCAATGTTGGATTGATGCGCTATGGAAACGATACGAGCACATAGTCACTTTCACGCAGGGCACCGTCAGCTCGACTACGAAGGCAAGTGCGCTTGGGTGCACGGCCACACGTGGAGGGGTCGCTTCACCGTCCGGGCAGAGCGCTTCCCTCGCATCGAGAAACTCGATATGGCCGTCGACTTCGGCGCCTTGAAGGGGATCTTTAAGTTTCTGGATCACAAGATGCTCATCAGCGCACGCGACACGCTTTTCCAGCAGCCCGAAGTGTTTGATCCTCAGGGCGTTGTCGTCATGCCCGGAGAGAACCCCAGCGTTGAGAACGTCGCACTCTACTGCTTGAACGAGGCAGTCGACCTGCTTGCCAAGCTCTTTCCGGGCGAAGGAATCGACTATCATATTGAGGTAGAGATCCAAGAGACAGACAACAATTTCTACACCATGGATCGTCAGGTAACAATATAGAATGGGCGCTCTCACTGTCGGTGCACAGGCACCCGATTTTAGCGTTGAGACACACGACGGCACCGCGCTCCAACTCTCTGAGCTCTTGGAACGCAGCGCCGTCGTGCTGTTCTTTTACCCGCGCGACTTTACGCCAGGATGCACCGCTGAAGCGTGCGCATTCCGCGACGACTACACCGATTTCGCAGAAGCCGGCGCCGCCGTTGTGGGCGTTAGTGCCGATTCCGGTGAAAGCCATCGTCGCTTTGCTCAACACCACAACCTGCCTTTTCCCCTCATTAGCGACGCGGACGGCACCCTGCGCAAAGCCTATGGCGTTGATAAAGTGTGGGGGGTCTTGCCCGGCCGCGTCACCTTTGTCATAGACCGCCAAGGAACTGTGCGCAACGTATTTGATTCGGCGCTCTTTGCCCGACGCCACAGCGGCGACGCACTCGCCACTGTGACTCGCCTGATACGAGAAGACTCGGCCCAGCCGCTGGCTAGCTAAACTACCTCGGCTCGTAGGTATCCGACCCAACTAGCGGCTGTTCTACAATCCAGATATTTCGATAACACACCAAGTCACTGTGATCCTGCAGCAGCAGAGGTCCAGGCGTGTACACTTCTTCGTCAAGCGCCGCACCCGTTACGCCGGGTAGCTCTGTGTTGTTGTGGATCAATTGGCCGTTGTGCAGCGCGGTAATCCGCGGCCCGACGTGTTCTCCTTCGCGCGGCGCGCGAAAAAAAACGTCGTAGGCCTGCCACGTAAGCGCAGCGCTGCACGCGTTGACCAGCGGGGCAAATTGGTTGTAAATCGCTCCGCAGTCCCCTTTACCCGGCACGGCAAACCCGCTAGAGTCAAGCACCTGTATCTCGTAGCGTCCCTGCAGAAACACGCCGCTATTACCCTTGGCCTGGCCCGTTGCTTCCGGCATATCCGGACAGCGGAACTCAAGGTGCAAATAAAAGTCTGTAAAGCGCTCGTCTGTCATAATATCGCCCGTGCCGGGCACTACGTGCGCAATCCCTTCCTCAAGCCGCCAACCAGCGGACCGGCCGTCGCGCGTAGTCCAGTTGTCCAAGTCATCTCTGAGCAAACGCACTGCGCCCTCGGGCGGTGCCAGTTTCAACGTATTCATCCGTAGGTATCCTTTCTATTAATTCTCTCCCTAGCGAGAAGGTATATGCGGATTAGCCGAGACCGAATCCGAGTATAGATATTACACGTGGCAATGCCGTCAAATCAGCGCACCAACAGCAGCTTTTGCGTGCGCATCTGCAGCCCCTCCGTTGCGCGGAGTCCGCGGCCTGTTACGCGCAGCTGACACAGATAAACGCCCGAAGCTACGTCGTTTCCAAGCGCATCGCGTCCGTCCCAGTATACCTCGTAGTTACCCGCACGGCGCATAGCTCGAACCAGCTTAGTAACGCGCTGGCCCGCCGCGTTAAAGATATCGATTGAAACCTGTAAATCAGCCGGAATGGCATAGCGAATGAGCGTGCCGCTATTAAACGGATTGGGAGCATTTGGCTTGAGCTCAAGAGCGCGCGGCAGACCGCTGGTTGTCTCCTCTATGGCCGTAATAATTTCACCGCCAACAAGCCGTATCTCGTCCAGATAAAACCGTCCGGAAAAATTTCCCGAAAAGCTAATCTCTTCGAGCATCTCAACCTGCTGGAACGCGCCCAGAGGAACCTCCACTTCCTGCCAGCCAACTTTGGCCGTATCAACCAACCCGCTGCCGAACAAATCGTATAGCGTCTCTCCCATGTAAACGGAGAACGTCGGCCCCTGCTGACGAGGATGAAAAATGCGGTCTACGTTGACGGCAAAGCGCAGGCTTTCGTAGCCGGCCGTATCGAACCGCTCACCGGGACGAAAGCGCACAACCCAATCCCAGTCGCCATCGAAAACGCGGAAGGACGCAGACCGCTCCCCACCAAACACGATGGCGTCTTCATCCAGATCGTATGGATGACTATCCGACCAGGCTTTGTTTTGAACGCGCCACCCGTCACTCAGCGCATCGTCAAAAACGACGCGATCCTCCAAGCGTTCGGACGGCATGACCACCAGCGTGTGAGGATAGCGCACCTCGTGCACCGTGTTACCATCACCCTGCTTTACGTGGATAAAAGCGGTCTTTACGCCGCTCGCGCTACCCGCGTTTAACGACGCGCTCAGCGTATACTCACCTTCTCCTGTCCGCGTGAGCGGCGACGCGCTGGCGCCACCAAACGCACTGAGATCAGCTACGACTTCCGGTGGGGCTCCATCGGACAGGCCCCGCGCTATATTTACGACCGCCGCGAGCGAAAAGTCAGCCCCTGCATAAACCGAGTCGGCTACTTCAAACTCGACTCTGGCTACTATAGGACTGTGATCAATGCGCAAAATAGCGTGGACATTCTTATCGCTGGATATATACATACGCCCCGCGCTATCGGTCGTAATGCCGACGGGATGTCCCCATACGTCTTCCATTTCCGTGCCGGTTTGGAATCCCGTTACAAAGTCCTCTTTGTACGCTTCTGATCCATCCGGTTTGGTGAAGAGCGCCACGACCTTATACCCGGGAGAAGGAGCCAGCTTGGCGTGGCCCGCGTGCAGCGCGACAAAGGCCGCTGAGCTATAGCGCTGTGGAAATAGGTCCCCTCTATAGAAGTGAATGTCCATCGGAGCAGTATGCGCCGGCAGCAGAGCAACAGGGCGTTCCATGCGCTCGACGAGCAGCGAGTCTTCACGCGTAAGCGGTAGGTTTTCTCTGTATTCGGGAACATCAAAATCGATGTACGATCTGTATCCATAGGCCAAGGGCACGCCGTAGAATCCATCTTCGCGAATAATGTCCACCCACTCCGGTGGAATACCTGAACCCTCTCTATCATGTCCGTTATTAGTGCCCCACAGCTGATTGGTTTCCGGGTGTAAATCCATACCCACCACGTTGCGCACGCCGTGGGCAAAGACGCGGCGACCCGTGCCGTCCATATTGAATTCTAGAATGACACCCCGTTCGGGCTCGTCGAGTCGACACATATCACAGGGCCACCCCACGGACAGATAGACCTTGCCGTTGGCCTCGTCTAGGACGATAGTGCGGGTGGAATGACTGCCGCTCGATGGAATATTGTCGGCAAAGACCTCTCGTTGGCGATACGTACCATCTCCGTCAACGTCTCTATAGCGAACAATCTGGTGGCGGTCTCCCACAAACATGGCGTCTCCCAAAAATGCCAAACTGTGGGCGCGCCTGAATCCGTCAGCAATCGTTATGGCCTCATCGGCCACGCCGTTTCCATCGGCATCCGGCAGGGCGACGATTCGGTTGTTGTTCATATCGGCTACGTGCAAAACGCCCCGCGCGTCGAAAGCGAGCAGGCGCGGACGATTAAAGTCGTGCGCCGAGAACACGCTAGCCGAGAAACCCGGTGGAAGATTCAGCGTCAGGTCTCGAGGCAAATGATCAAATTCTGGAGGAATCTGCACGCTGACCGGCTGCAGCGTCCTCTCTCTTTTCGGCGTTAGCTTAAACGTGCCCGGACCGTAGGACGGCTGCGCTCCAACCCATGCGCTCTGGGCCACTATCCACGCGATAAAAATATACTTCTGCATATTCCGTTCTCCCTGAGTTTCATGCACATGCTTCGATAGAGTACGAAACTACTCGTCACTGATGCCTAGCGCAGCCCCCCTTTGCGCCTATTTCTCCATACTTCTTACCCGGGCGAGTTCCATGAATTCATCAATCCGTTCGCACAGCGCAGGCACGTATTATAGAGAGCGCTTGATCGCGTTGCCGGCTTCTTGTTTGGCTCGTATATTGCGATAGAGAAAGATGTGCTCACACCAGCTCTATATCTTACGGGTACTATCATATTCACATGGTTCGCAAAATAGCCGTACTCCTCTTTTGCCTAGGCTGCATCGGTTGCGCCTCTTCCGAGACCGACCAAGGCGAGAAGATCACCATCGAATTTTGGACCATCGCACTAGGCGATGCCTTTGCCGATTACATCAACGGCATGATCCAGACTTATGAGGACGAACACCCTGGCGTGCGGATTAAATGGGTCGACGTAAGCGGCGGCGAAGTATCGGAAAAACTCCTCGCAGCTCTCGTCGGACAGACCCCTCCCGACGTGGTAAACATCTACGATTTACCCCGGTTCCTCCAGTTTGGCGTTCTGGCCGACATGGACTCGCTCGTCTCCCCCGAAGAGCAGGACAAGCGGTTCGAAAATTTTTGGCGCGGCATCGGTCAATACCAAGGGCGCAACTACGTAATTCCCTGGTATACAGGCGTCTCGATGCTGTGGTACAACAGATCGCTCTTTGAACGGGCCGGCCTCGATCCGGACCACCCCCCCACTACAATAGACGAGATGTTGGCCATGGGCCAACAAATCTACGAGCGGACGGGTAAATACGGGGTTTCCTGGCGTTTGCACCCCTCGTTGGGCACGCCCCCCTGGGCATTGCTACACATAGACGGCTTCTGGCCTCTGTTCGACGAGGAACGCAGCAAGACGCTGATTAACGACCCGGCCGCAGCAGCCATACTTCAAAAATGGATCACCGCGTACCAGAACGGCACAATTCCTCCCGAGGCACTGGCCGCTTCCCACCGCGACGACGTAAACTGGTTTATCGAGGGCCGCGCCGCAATGTTTCCGTTTTCCGGCGGGTGGATCACG
>CALDFW010000081.1 GCA_937942165.1 uncultured bacterium
CACTCATTACCCCTGGCAGTGCGACGAAGTGATTGTTGGAGGGCGCTTAAAGATCGAAGAGGGCAGCCTTGCCGTTCCCCAAGGAGCAGGTTTGGGCGTTGAACTAGACCGCTCGGCCCTAGAGCGTTTACATGAGAACTACCTACAGTGCGGCCTAACGCGAAGAAACGATGAAATAGAGATGCAAAAAGTTGAGCCTGGTTGGCGCTTTCAAGCTACGCGTTGGTAATAATTAGCCGCGCGCACGGGCTTGTTTTACTCCGCTCAACCTCTAGCTTTTGCTCCTAATCCTAAACCAAGCTTCTACTTCCTCTCGGCCGACATCTGCCAACATCTCACCTTCGATCTCTAAGCAGGGAGAGGAGAATTGGCCGCTCTTTTTGACCATCTCATCATAGGCCGTCCGATCTTGCGTGATGTCTTTTATTTCATAATCGAGCCCCTGTTCATTCAGAAATGCAATCACCCCCGGCGACCAAGGACAGTAGGGGTTAATAAATGCGGTAATTTTCATATATTTTCTCTCTTTTAAAACGGTGAAAAATTATACTTCACGCTCCGTTTCTTTCCCTATACCAGCGAAGCGGTGACTCTATTTATTCTATAACCCTAGCAAAAGAGTTCTTTTAGTCCCATTGTCAACTCGACTAAGCCCTTCTTGGACTATATGTTACTAAAATAAATCAATAGTATAGGTGAGGATTTACCAAGCTCAGCCGATAATATATAGGAATATATCTCTACGAGAGGCACGTAATGGCTCAATACGAAAATAATGACAACAACCCGAATGAAGAAGAGGAAGGCAATGAAATCCCTCTTCAACAAAAGGTAGCAATTGTCATGGTTGCCCTGGGTGAAGAAGTCTCTGGCGAGGTTCTCAAACATCTTCAAGATTACGAAATCGAAGAGATCACACAAGCAATCGCTGGATTAAAGAATATTTCCGTCGAGCTTATGGATCGCGTTTTAGAAGAATTTGAGCAACACCTGCTTGCTGGAGAATGGGTCAGCCAGGGAGGAGTCGACTTTGCTCGCTCAGCGCTTGAACGGGCCGTAGGTCCACGCAGAGCGCAGGAAATACTCGAGCGCGTTACGACCAAGGTGTCCTCTGGGTTCTATATGCTCAAGAACGTTGCCCCTGATCAAATCGCCCCTTTTATTAGCCATGAGCATCCTCAAACCATAGGCCTTATCCTCTCCCAGCTTGAAGCGGCTCAGGCCTCGGGGATTCTCGCCCAATTGCCGGAACGATTACAGTCCGACGTTGCCTACCGCATAGCAACGATGGAGAATATCACTCCCAACGTCATAAAACAAATAGAAGAGAGTCTTGAGTCCTCTCTCCGCGACATTCTCGGCGGCAATCAAGACGTGGGCGGACCTAAAGTCGTCGCAGATATTCTAAACTTAACGGGATCTTCTGTCGAAAAGAACGTGCTTGATCAAATGGATGCACAGGACCCAGAAGTAGCTGAGTCCGTGCGCAACTTGATGTTTGTCTTTGGAGATATCGCCAAGTTAACCGATCGCGAGATCCAGACCCTCATGCGCGAGGTCGACCAGAAAGACCTCGTAGTGGCGCTCAAGTCGGCCAGCGATGAACTCAAAGACAAGGTTCTCAACAATATGTCTGAGCGCGTTCGCAATTTTATCAACGAGGAAATGGAGTTTCTCGGTCCCATGCGCCTCAGTGAGGTCGAAGAAGTGCAGCTGCGCATAGTCCAACAGGTGCGCCAATTAGAGGAACAGGGGCAGATTACCATCGTACGGGGAGATGCAGACGATCAGTTTGTATAGGGTTTAGATGAAAAATGGGTTATGAACCCGCTCTTCGCCCACCGTCGTCGCCGGACCGTGCCCAGGGTAGATAAGCATTTCATCCCGCAACCCCAAGATATGCTCAGCCACTGCGTCTCGCTGCATCTGATAAGCGGTCTTCTGGCGCGTCCCCCCCAAAGATCCTGCAAAAAGCGCATCTCCCACAAATGCGGCCTCTTCGCCAACGAGCGAGAGACCACCGGGCGTGTGCCCTCCCGTGGCAAATACGGTAAAACTTAGCTGTCCAACCCCTACGATATCCCCCTCCGATAGGGTTGAATCCACCACCTTGCTCAATGCCCCCAGCAGAGGCAGATCTTCCTCGTTCATATATACGCGGGCTCCGGTATGGCGAACAACTCGTTCCAAGGCGCCAATATGGTCGTGGTGACCGTGCGTCAGAACAACTTGCTCAATTTGCAGGTTTGCTCTCTCGGCAACGGAAAGTATCTTTTCCCCGTCAAAGCCGGGGTCAATGCACAGGGCCTTACCTGAAGTATGACACCCGACTAGATACCCATTCATTAAGAAAGAGTCGCCCAATATCATCATTTGAACGCGGCTCTGCGCAAGGGGTTTTCCCATGGGATACTTAGGGTAGAATGACTTTTGCGCACTACCAACAAGCTTCTTACGGTCTAGCCCAAGCTCTTCGGCGATTCGCCCGACCAAATCCGGATCTGGAATCCACTCATAGCCTTCCATTCGGCCCCACTCTCTCGCCGTCAGCCCGACAGCACGACCGAGCTCTTCCGCGGAGAGCTCTTGTCCTCGTCGGGCTTTGCCGATTATATCACCAAACTCATCTTCAAGTCCGTCGTACATCGTATATATACCTATTCCGTCCGCGTGCTCTGAATATATGCCAGAAAATCCTTACGCCATTCCATAATAGAGCTCTCCGGCCCCGTAAGCTTAAATACAAACATGCCACTGGGAGCTTCTATAATGGCGCCCAGCATGCTGTAGTTGGGCTGTGGCTGACCGCTCCCCCCCGACATTGCTCCAACAGAAAAAGTACCGGAGACATCGACCAGGTGTGCGGACAAACCGTCGACCTCTTCAGTCCAAAGGCGGGCCACAGCGCGTGAGTCACGCCCGTCTGGTTGCTGAAACTGACCCAGCCAGCGGTCTATGTTAGCCTCTACGCCTCCTCCCTGTCCAGGACCAAAGCGAAAAACAGCCAACGTTCCATCGCCCGCAGTAGATGGAAGACGATACTCAGCCAAGCGCATCGAGCTAGAAGGGGTTTCAACGGACCACCCCTGGGGAACGATTACGTTGATGCCTCCAAGACTCGAACGCGCCCCCTCTCGGACAGGCTCTGGGATGGATTGCTGCTGTTCCAGTACAGCCGGAAGAGGCCGAAGCCCCTTGTCTCGCAGCGATTCTTCAACGCTTTTCTCACTAAAGTTTTGTCCACATCCAACAAAGAGTACGATGCTACCGACTTTTCCGACCAAGCACATTTTGGAAAGTCTACTCACGATCACTCTCCCCCGCATCGCCTCCACCTGGGACCCACAGAACATCGCTTTTGCCGTTATCATTGGCATACCGCGCCAGTACGAAGAGTAGATCTGAAAGGCGATTTAAGTAGATCGCTATATTGCCGTTGAGGTCTTCCTTCTGCCCAAGGGACCAAATGCGGCGCTCAACGCGGCGGCAGACCGCGCGTGCCAAGTGCAAATTGCCTGCGAGTATACTTCCTCCAGGTAGCACAAAGCTTCGCAGCGTTTCCAACGACTTGTTAAATTCGTCGATTTGCTCTTCTAAATTGA
>CALDFW010000082.1 GCA_937942165.1 uncultured bacterium
GAGTAAGTGCAATTGTTCTAACGCCTTTGATGCCAGGGGCTCCACTGCGCTATCGCCAACGCGGCGATAGGCACTGCGCGCCCGCTCTTCCCTACCCGTATCCCGGTACAAATTCGCCAAATTAAACCAGGCATCCGCACTCGCACCATCTAATGTGAGAGCGGACTGATAGGCCGCTTCCGCTTCCTCATACTCGCCGAGCGCACGCAGCGCTACTCCGAGCGCGGTCCAAGTGCCCGCGTCTGGGGCACGGAGCAACCCTTGGCGATAATAGCGCACCGCGCTCTTGGGATCTCTCCTATATTGCAGGGCAATATACCCCAGCTTTTTCTGAGCATCTCCCACACTATCCCCGCTCAAAAAGGCTTCTTTGTAGGCCATTTCAGCCTCTTCCCAGCGCCCCGTCCGCAGCTGCAGTGAAGCCAGGTTCAATCGGGCCTGCAGCACATCGGGAGAGACGGACAGCACCTGGTGAAACTGTGCTTCGGCCTCGGCAAATCGACCCTGACGCACGTAGAGCCGCCCCAAATTGTTACCGGCAGCCGGATGGTTGGGCCGAAGGCTAAGCGCGTGCAAATAGGCTTCCTCTGCCCCCTTCCACTGACCCCGTTCTGCCAGCGCATCTCCCAAGCGGAGATGGGGCTTTAACATAGCCGGAGCCTTAGAGGCCGCATCCGACCACAAACTGAGCTCGTCTCGCCAAACGTCGGTCCGACCCGCAGCAAGCAGGGCTAGGATCATAGTATAAACAGGCAGTGTGATAAGAGCCACTCTCGCCCTGTGCTTGCCCAGCTGTTCAACAATCCCCGCCCACAAAAGGCCCCCACCAACCAAGGCCAAATAGAGCCGGTGCTCGTTTACCAAAACGATTAAGGGGACCACTGAGGCCGGTATGAGCGCAACCGTCCACCAGGCTAAGCCAAAAATCGCCGGTCGACTCGCCCGCAGCAGGGCAATTAGGCCGAGCGAAAGGGCGCAGAGTCCGGCCAGCAGCACGGCGACGTCCGAGGGGACTTCCGAGACGAAGAACTGGTGTTCGACGCTCAGGTCCACGGGCATGAACGCGAGCCACAGGTAGTAGATGGAAGCCTTGACCTGCGTCCAAAGCTGCTCGGCATACGACCGCACCGGACTCCCCAATGCTTTGCCGACAATTTGTTGCGAGAGAAAGAGATATAGGCCAAAGAGAACCCAGTGAACCACCTGCATTCTCATGCGTTTGAGGACAGGACGCCCCAGCAGCCAATCGCAGAGCGGCATGAGCACGAGCACAACGCATCCCACCGACTTACTCAGCAGAGAAAAGGCAAAGGCCAGCACGGAACATAGATAAAGCAGGCCCCCAGACCGCTTTTCAGACCATCGCACATAGGCCCACAGAGCAACAAGCGCTCCCAGAGCCATTAGCGATTCCGAACGGCTGCTTATATAGTGCACCGTTTCGACGGCCAACGGGTGGAAAGCAAAAAATAGAGAGGCACTCCAAGCGACTGTGGGAGAAAGATATAGACTACGCACAAGATAGAGGAGAAGGACCGCATTAACTATGTGTATCGCGATATTTAACGCTCGAAAACCGCGCACATCCAACCCGCCTACCGCGTAGTTAATCGCATAGGATGTCAGCACAACAGGCCGATACATCGCCTGTTTTTCGTCGAGAGAAAATCGAGCGGGATCTACAAAAAAGAGCGGAATGGAGTCGAGCGTCTGTATGTGGGGATTGTGGACAATGGAGTGAAAGTCGTCGTAGTGAAAGGTCCGGTCTCCCTGAGGCCAGTGCACGGCCACCATCGCGCACGCCATGAGCAAGGCTCCGACGGGAGAGATTTTCACGCCGGCGCTCAGTCCGTCAAACTGAGAGGCACTTCGACAAAATCGCGCTGTGCTTCACTCCACCCAAAGCACTTGCTCTCCTTTATTTCCGGCACGGGTCTGTCCGAACGAGGTCCGTAGACGGAAACCACGAGATAGAGCGCATCCGGATAGGTTGGCTCATCGCCAAAAAACGCACAGGCCTGTGCTTTATCCTCCTCGGAGAAATAGGCGTCACAGTCGACGTGAGAATGGTAAAAGCCTGCGATCCCCCCTCCCTGCCCCTCGGCCTGGGAGATGATTTGATGCTGTTCACCTGGGTCGATCAGGTAGGCATTGCGATTGGTGCGAGGAAACCGCTCGGGGTCCTGCTTATGCATCTTGTCCTGTATATTCTCGCAGACGTGCACGCTGACGGGTCCGTCTTCCCTCCCATGCGTCATCATCCCACAGCACTCGCCCTCGACGTATTCTTCAAGAGCTTGTGCACAAATCCGGTTGTAATCTGCCTGCTTCATCGCCAACTGTATCATATGGTATCGCCCCTACCTTACGCTTCTTTTTTCAACGAATTCATCCAACGCCATCTGCCACATGGGCGTACTCATGTACTTGTCACCGCTGTCGCAAAAAATCGTGACCACGACACCCTCCTTCAACTGCCGGGCAACTTCAATGGCCGACCAGTATGCAGCCCCTGAAGACTGCCCAACCAAGGTTCCGTATTGACGGGGCAAGCGCAGGGCCGTATCGTAGGCGTCTTCGGTATCGACGGCCACTTTATGATCGAGGAAAGTCTCGTCGTAAATACCAGGCACAATCGAGCTTTCCATGTGCTTTAAGCCTTCAATGCCGTGAAAGGGATCTGCAGGTTCGGCTGCGATAATCTGGATGTTTTCATTAAATCGCTTCAGGCCGCGCCCGGTTCCCATAACCGTGCCACTGGTCCCTATAGTAGCAATAAAATGCGTGACGCGCCCCTGCGTCTGTTTCCAGATTTCGGGCGCGGTAGTATCGCAATGCGCCTGCCAGTTCGAGGGGTTGTTATACTGATCTGGCTTGAAATAGGCATCCGGATCCGCCTCGTATATTTTGCGCGCCTCTAGTATGGCCCCGTCCGATAGTTCGCCGGGATCCGTATATACGACCTCGGCACCGTAGGCCGCGAGAACGGCTTTGCGCTCCCGACTCACGTTGGCCGGCATGGCGAGCTTCACCGGATAGCCCTTTGACGCTCCAATCATCGCATAGGCAATACCCGTATTCCCCGAAGTCGAATCGAGTATGGTCTTTCCCGGCACGAGTTTGCCCTCGCGCTCCCCGTCTTCAATCATGCGACGGGCCGGACGATCTTTAACGGAGCCGCCCGGATTGAAAAACTCCAACTTGGCGTAAACCTCAACTCCTTTCGGAATCTCGGCATCTCGCAGGCGCAGAAGCGGCGTGTTGCCGATTTGTTCGACGATTGTTCGCCCGATCAAATCGCACTCATCCCCACCGTGTCCCATCGGCATTTTAAGAGCCTATTTTGCGTCAAGTGCATGCGTCCTCATCTCCTGCGCGAAAACATCGTTCAGCTAACCCGCCAACTCGAAGGACGGGAGGCGACAATGGCAAATATATTCTCCCCCCCAAGAGTGTCAACATGGAGCCGTCTCTGCTTGACACCCGTTTCTAGAGCCCTTAATTTTGAACGTTTATCAAAATTTCAGGTGATTAATACTCTCCCACAAAGAAAAAAACCATGTCATTAGAAACGGAATTTCTCGGTGATTGGGAAAGGACGCATACCTGCGGCTCCCTCAATGCTGAACAGATTGGCCAACGCGTCCTGCTGATGGGATGGGTTGCTCGCCGTCGAGACCACGGTGGCGTCATCTTTGTCGACCTCCGCGACCGCTATGGACTCACGCAGATCGTTTTCAACCCACAGCACGATGCACAGACTCATGCAAAAGCAGATCCGCTGCGCAGCGAGTTTGTCATTGCCGTTCAGGGAACAGTCGAAGCGCGTCCAGAGGGCATGGTCAACGAAAAGCTGGCCACGGGTACGATCGAGGTCAACTGCGACCAGTTGCGCATTCTCAACGTCTCCCCAACGCCCCCCTTCCTCATTGAGGATTCGATTGATACGGGAGAGGAGATCCGCCTCCGCCATCGCTATTTAGACCTGCGACGCGGTCGCATGCAAAACAACCTGATGCTACGCCATCGCGCCTACCAGGCCACGCGCACCTTTTTAGACGGGAGAGATTTCATTGAAGTGGAAACGCCCTTCCTGACAAAAAGCACCCCTGAAGGAGCCCGTGACTATCTGGTCCCAAGTCGAGTGCACCCCGGGGAGTTCTTTGCCCTCCCTCAGTCTCCGCAGACTTATAAGCAGCTGCTCATGATCTCCGGATACGATCGCTATTTCCAGATCGTCAAATGTTTCCGCGACGAAGACCTGCGCGCTGACCGCCAGCCCGAATTTACGCAGATTGACATTGAGATGTCCTTTGTGCGGGAAGAACACGTCATGGGTATCGCAGAAGATTTAACAAGGGAGATGTTTTCCCGACTCCGCGGCATTGAACTGCCCGATCCGTTTCCGCAGTTGACCTACGCCGAAGCCATGGATCGATTTGGCTCGGACAAGCCCGACCTGCGATTTGGCATGGAGCTAAAGCCCATAGCAGAAGCGGCGCAGGCCTCCGAATTCAAGGTATTTCACAGCGTCCTCCAGTCGGGTGGACAGGTAAAGGGTATCAATGCCAAGGGCTGCAGCACTTTCTCTCGGAGCCAAGTCGACGATCTGATCGCCTTTGCACAGGACGCCGGAGCCAAAGGACTCAGCTGGATCAAACACACGGAAAACGGCCTGGAATCTTCTATCGTTAAGTTTTTCCCCGAGGCGGCACAGGCCCTGCTGATTGGAGAAATGGACTCAGAGCCGGGAGATCTGTTGCTCTTTGTGGCCGATAAGCCGTCCGTAGTTGCCCGCGTGCTGGGCGCCCTGCGACTGGAGATGGCAAAACGCCTCGGGTTAATCGAGGGGGAAAACTGGAAGCCACTCTGGATCACAGAATTTCCCCTGCTCGAGTACGATGAAGAAGAAGACCGCATGGTTGCGATCCACCACCCCTTTACATCTCCTCTTGAAGAGGACGTAGACCTCTTAGAGTCCGACCCTCAGAAGGCGCGTGCGCGCGCCTACGATTTAGTCCTCAACGGCAACGAGATCGCAGGGGGAAGCATCCGCATATCCCAACGCGCCGTGCAGAGCCAGCTTTTTGAGCTGCTCGCGCTTACGCCTGAAGAAGCCTCGGAGAAGTTTGGCTTTCTGCTCGAAGCGCTGGAGTATGGAGCCCCTCCGCACGGTGGGATCGCATTCGGATTTGATCGTTTGGTGGCCCTGTTGGCCGGTGAGGATTCCATTCGCGACGTCATTGCATTCCCCAAGACGAACAAAGCCGTTGGGCTCATGGAGCAGTCTCCCTCGCCCACGGAGGATAAGCAGCTCCGCGAACTGGGCATACGGACCGCCCTGTAAACCACCCCTAACCCGTTGTTTTTTGCTTGACATCCGTATAGGCGGGTGTTAAGTTTTTGGACACCTACATAATAGATATAAGCAATCGCAAACGCTCTTCGCAGAGGGTTTGCGTCTACAATTTTTGATTTATCGCCAGCGGAGGAAACCTTAATGATCCGTCGTTTTGCAACAATCAGGAGACTGGGCGTCGGCTTAGCGTTCGCTGCCCTACCTCTGGTAGCCGGCTGTGGAGGCGTTTCGCAAGAAGAAATGGCCGCACTCGAGAAGCAGCAGATGGCAACGGAAGCAGCCGAACAAAAGGTCGTTGATTTACAGGCCGAAAAAGCGGGACTAGAGAGCCAGATGGCAGCAAAGAAGGCGACAAAGAGTGCCCTGGAAGAGAAGCTGGCGGGCACTCAGAACAACTTGGATAACGAGTGAGCTCAGGAGATTTGAAAGCCATGAAAAAGACAGTTATTAGCGGCTTGGCTCTGGCACTTGTTATCGGCCTGAGCTCCGTAGCCCAAGCACAAGAAGACAAAATGACGCGCGAGGAGTACGTCGCCCAAATGGCCGACCTACAGCAGCGCGAGACCGCAGCACAGCAGCAAATCGAGGCGCTTAGCGGACAGATCGAAGATCTGAACGGACAAATGAACGCCTGTGATTTGGCCATAGCCGACCTAAACGATCAGGTTCGCATGCTCGTCGATGCCACCGATACGCAAATCGATGCATTCGGCAATCGCCTGGACGCAATCATCGGACAGCTCGAGGGCCTTCTTTCTCTGGCTCCGGAAGTCTTGATTCAGCGACGTGGCGAAGCGATGGCTTTAGCAGCCGAGGTTGAGGGAATGAAGGGCAACAAGATTTCGGCCATCCCCGAAATGGCGGAAAAGATCGCTCAGATCGATTCCCTACTCGGTCAAATCAAGGCGCGCATCGCTCAGCCCGTCACCATTGACTACACGGTAGAGCGAGGCGATAACCTTTGGAATATCGCCAAGAAGGAGAACCTGTACGACGATCCCTACATGTGGCCACGCATTTATCGCGCCAACAGAGAAGAAATTAAAGATCCCGACATGATCTTCCCCGAGCAGACCTTGGCCGTGCCCTTTGGCGTCGCCGAAAATCAGTATTTGGTCACCCGGGGTGACTTCCTATTCAAGATTGCCGCGGACGTCTACAACGACGCGAGCAAGTGGCACAAGATTTACGAAGCCAACAAGGCCCAGGTCGTCGAGCCTCACCTGATCTTCCCGGCCCAGGTTTTGGAGATCCCAAGCAATTAATATCGTCGGCATTGTCTTGATTTAAAACAGTCCATACATAGTAAAAAAGGGGTTTGTTCCTTCACAAGAAGGATGCAAACCCCTTTTTGCTTTTTAACCTATTCGAACTCTATTGGCCGAAAAACAAACGCTCTCCCTAGCTGGAATTGATCCCCTTGCACTCTTTGGCAAGCACGATGAACACCTTTCTTTTATCGGGAAAAAGTATGGCATTGACCTCGTTGCAAGAGGCGAGACGCTGCTGATATCAGGCAAAGGTGATTCGGTAAATGAAGCATCTGGACTCCTCACACACCTGATAGATCGCCTGCGTAAAGGACCGGAGATTAAAGAGGAAGAGCTGGCCGCCCTCATACAGCAGAGTCCGGCCCCACCCGCCTACGAAGAAGTGGCCGACGACCAAAACGTTGCACATACCTATAAGGGCCAAATACGACCGCGGACGCGAGGTCAAGTCCGCTATCTCGAGGCGATCGCGAAAAATGATATCGTATTCGGCATTGGTCCGGCTGGAACGGGGAAAACCTATTTAGCCGTAGCCATGGCGGTTGCCGCGCTGCGGCAGAAACAAATATCTCGGATCCTACTGGCGCGGCCCGCCGTAGAAGCGGGTGAGAAGCTTGGCTTTTTGCCGGGGTCATTCGAAGACAAGGTCGACCCCTATCTACGCCCCCTCTACGATGCACTCCAAGACCTAATGGAGCCCGAACGGCTTGGACGGCTACAGAGCATGAAGGTAATTGAGGTGATCCCGCTCGCCTACATGCGTGGGCGCACGCTGAACGATGCCTTTATCATTTTGGACGAAGCGCAAAATACGACGCCCCAGCAAATGAAAATGTTTCTCACACGCTTAGGCGCTCATTCAAAAGCCGTTGTAACGGGCGATATTACCCAAACAGACCTAGGTAAAGATCAGCCCTCTGGGTTGGTGGAAGCACCGAAGATCCTGACAAATATCAAAGGCCTAGACTTTGTCCATCTGCGCCAGGACGACGTCGTCCGCAATTCATTAGTGCAGAAGATTATTAATGCCTACGAGCTCCATGAACAGCCCTCTTCTGAAGACTAAATTCGGCAGAGTCCAGCAATGAACCTACGTCAGCTCGCCCCCTCATGGCTTTCTCCGACGCGCAGCAAAGGCCCCGGACAGCCCGAAGGGCCGTGGTCGCATCCTACCGTCGGATTGTTCAGGATCACCCTAGCCATTAGCGTCATAGCGCTGCTAACCTATTTTTCCCCCTACCAGCGGCCCCACAATATACCTCAACTCCGCATTGGCAATACGGCTCTTGAGAGCATCCGAGCACCCTTTCTCTTTCACGTGCCCAAAAGCAGCACCGAGCTCTCGCAGGAACGGCTGGACGTCGAGGCCAGTATTCCGACCCTTTTGACGCGCTTAGATCCCATTGGCCGCAGACAATTAGCCCGATTTGACTCCGTCTTTTCGATTATGACGCCCGCCATTCGGGTCCAGATGGCCGATTCGCTTAAACAGCGCCATCTACAGCGGGCACTGCCCCTTGTTGTGGGTTCACTTTCGGTGGATGCACTCAACACTCTCATGCGCGTGCTATCGACGGCCAGTGAACCCTATGTGGACGATTTTGGGGTCGTATGTCGGCAGATCCTGTCCAACTTCTATACGACGGGTATTATTGCCTCAAAGCGACCTCTGACCGAGGGCCCCACGTCGGAAGTGCGCATAGGCCAGCGAACCCTTGACAGCGCCCTCCTCTACAGCGAAGAGTCGCTCAAACAGGGAGCGATGATGAACTATATTGCCCCCTATCGGACCATCGCCGATCGCGATGCCGTTGAGGCGGTGCACGAATTCCTGTCCATCTTTATACAGCCCGACCTACGCATCGAAGTGGAAGAAACCGCGCGCCTGAGGAACGAAGCCCGTTCGGGCGTAGCCAGCATAAAGAGGCTCTATGCCCCCGACGATACGATCATTGAAAAGAATGCTACAATTACCCAGGACCACATAGAGGCCCTAGATGCGCTGGCAGAACGCGTTGCCCTGCTAGAGACGGAAAACCCGATAAAGCGTCTGCTGCAAATCGTCTCCTCGGCAACGATCGCCGCCTTTTTAGTCTTTATCTTTGGCTATTATGTAGCCACTCGGGAAAGAGCAATTTTCAACAAACCCTCTCAGCTGCTACTCTTGGCTCTACTAACCGTATCCACTGCAGCGATTGGCTCCTACTTAAAGACAAACGAGCTCGACGTATTCCTAGTACCCACACCCCTGGCTGCAATGCTCGCTACGATTCTTCTTTCGCCGCAGGCCGGCCTCGTACTCTCCTTCGCGCTCGCTCTATTTATAGGTCATATCTTTGGGGACTTTTACGTCGCGCTGATCTGCGCGCTGACTGCAGCCATCGCCGTCTACACGGTCAGACACGTCCGTCATCGCAATCAGTTTTACCGATCGATGATCTTTTTGCCCCTTTCCTACACTCTTCTTATAACGTCTGCCGATATTTTACAATTTGTTCCATTCGAATCTATCTACAACCATATTTTGCCGGGTATTTTTATCGGCATTGCAGCGCCGATCCTGGTTATCGGCCTGCTCCCCATATTCGAGAGCGTCTTTAATATCACCACCGATATTACGCTCCTTGAGCTTTCAGACCTCAACCGTCCTCTCCTACGCGAGCTCGCCATTCGAGCCCCGGGCACCTATACCCACAGCCTTATCATGGCGAACTTATCGGAAAGTGCGGCGGAAGCTATCGGCGCCAATGCCCTACTAGCCAGAGTTGGATGCTACTACCACGATATTGGCAAAATGCTTAAGCCAGAGTACTTTAGCGAGAATCAAGGTCTGCGTGGGGGACGAAATCCGCACGACCAATTGACGCCGAATATGAGCATGCTCATAATAGCGTCTCACGTAAAAGACGGCTTGGAGCTAGCAGAAGAGCACGGCTTGCCCAAGGCCCTTTGCGACCTCATACCGCAGCACCACGGAACAACGGTGATTGAGTACTTTTACAATAGAGCGGTCGAACTGGGCGGAGGAGGTGTGCGCAAAGAAGACTTCCGCTACGACGGGCCGCGACCGCAAACCCGAGAAGCCGGCATCCTTATGCTGAGCGATTCAGTCGAATCGGCAGCCCGAACCCTAGCAGAGCGGACTCCCAACCGAGTCCGTCAGCTCGTGGGTAATATTATTCAGCAGAAGTTTACGGCTGGCGAGTTAGACGAATGTGCCCTAACGCTGCAGGACCTGCACAAGATAGAGGACAGTTTTATACCCGTTTTGATGGGCACGCTGCACGGACGCGTTGAATACCCTTGGCAAAAGCGAGGCCAACAGGCTCGCCAGGCGGGCTGATTTCGCCCTATGACAACGCTGCTAGTTGAAGTTGAGGTAGAGGGCGCAGAGCTATCAAAAGCACTGCTGACTCAGTTTGAAGAGTTAACGCAGTCCGTAGCTCGTAGCCATGACTTGCAGGGTCCTGTATCGCTTGTTTTGATTGACGACGAGCAGATGCGCGGGCTCAACAGTCAATTCCGGTCAAAGGACCGCACAACCGACGTATTGTCGTTTGACTTGGGCCCTCTTCCAGCACCACAGGGGGCCGATGAAATGGTCTACAAGGAGATTTATATCTCTGTTGAACAAGCCCACCGTCAGGCCTCGGACTTAGGCGTCTCTCAGAGCGAGGAACTCGCCCGACTCTTTGTCCATGGGCTGCTACACCTGAGCGGTTGGGATCACGAAACAGAAGAGAAACTACACGCCATGGAACAGGAGACCGATGCCATTTTAGCGCGCATCGGCCTCCTACCACAATAGACTGTCTTGGTCGACAGTTTACCCGAAAGGAGTGCCCTGCTTGGAACCTCCGCAAGCTGATCCTTCTCAATGGTGGCATTTGGCCGCCTCTATCGTTTTTATTCTTTCTCTTGTCGAGCTCTTTTTATTGGCGAGCTATGAGGCAACTTTTACCCTCCTCTCCCGCTCGTCCTTAGAAAAACTGGTTGAAAACAGCGTTCCTAGGGCTCGCGCGATGCTGGGCATTTACGAACCGCGACATCGTCTTCGCCTCATGGCGCGCATAGGAGAAGCGCTCGGCGTGATAAGCTGCGCGCTCTCACTGCTCTATTTGGTGCGCCCCCTCTATATCTCGCATGGATTCCCGGGTTACTACAGCCTGATCACTTCCTTTGTGGGCACGCTGGTAGCAGCTTTCATCGTGCTATCCGCCCCAAGGCGGCTGCGCTTTGACGACGAGGGTGAAGACGTGCGCGTGGCTCCATTGGCCATGGCATTTGTTCCCCTGCACGCCTTTTTGGCCCCGTTTACCAATCTGTTGGACAAGCTGACTTCTGGTAACTACTCGGACGAGGATTTCCGCGCAGAAAAAGAGGAAGAGCTGCGCAGCATTGTCGAGTCGGAAGGCGAATCGGGCGTGATTGAGGAAAGCGAACGCGAAATGATTGAAGGCGTGTTTGGTTTCCACGATCGAATCGTTCGCGAGGTTATGATTCCCCGCGTCGATATGGTCGCTCTAGAGCAGTCTTCTACTCTCGAAGACTTGATAGTAGAGATAAAAGAGAAGGGACACTCGCGCCTCCCTATATACGACGAGTCCCTAGATAAAATCCGCGGCATCGCCTATGCCAAAGACCTCTTACAGCTGCTCCTTTCAGAGAGCGGGGCAATCGATACTCAATTAGTCCTAAAGGATTTAATAGATCAGCCTCAAGACAGTCAGATCTTCGACTTTATCCATCAGGCTTACTACGTTCCCGAGACTAAAAAAATCGATATCCTGCTCAACGATATGCGCAGCAATAAAATGCGCATGGCCATAGTCCTCGACGAATACAGTGGCACGGCTGGGCTGGTCACGACTGAAGATCTTATTGAAGAGATTGTGGGAGATATTCAAGACGAATACGACGAAGAGGAAGAGCAGCTTTTCACCTGGCTCGTTCCGGAGGATACCCTACTCGTCAATGCGCGTATCGACATTGAAGACCTCAACGAGTTAATGAATGTGAGCTTGCCGACGGACAGCGGCTTTGAGACGCTGGGTGGCTATATTTTCGATCACCTAGGCGAAATACCCGCCGAGGGACAGAGCTTTCAGGAAGATGCCCTAGAGGTCACGATCCTCAAGGTCGAAGGCCAGCGCATTGGCCAGGTTCGGCTGAAGCGCATAGAGGTTAAAGGAGAAGAAGAATCTCCTTAAGGGGTTGCGCAACGACCCTCTGTGATATAGATTGTATGTT